>JAVEVN010000094.1:0-4223 GCA_034005025.1 Candidatus Izemoplasmatales bacterium
TGGACCTGTGGTATATCGATTAGCGAAATTAGAAAATTTAGAAATAAGAGAAGCTGGAATAAAGTTAATAAATAATCATGGGTGGGACATAGTTAAAAAGAGCTTTGAGGAGAAAAACCATGAATAAGAATGAAAAATTGAATGTTATAGAAATCTTAAAAGATTTAGATAAATATGAACCGAGACGCAGAGGTTGGACTTGGAGAGAACCGGTTAAAGATTTAAACATGGGTGGAAATATCTATTCCGATGCTTCTAAGCCATTAAAAAATTCAACCCCTCTACCTGCGGCTAAATATTTCGGAAACATTGATCCTCAACCAATTCAAGTAATTACTTCAGAAATAGCCAGCGGGCGTTTTGAAGATGATATTAGAAGAATGAGAATGGCCGCTTGGCATGGCGCTGACCATTTAATGGTTATTCGAACTGCAGGTCAATCGCATTTTGATGGTTTAATTGAAGGTACTCCTCAAGGTGTTGGTGGGGTTCCGATTACTAGAAAACAAGTAAGAGCTCAAAGAAAAGCTTTGGATATTATAGAAGATGAAGTTGGAAGACCAATAAATTACCATTCTTACGTCAGTGGCGTTGCCGGACCTGATATTGCGGTAATGTTTGCTGAAGAAGGCGTTAATGGCGCTCATCAAGATCCACAATATAATGTACTTTATCGAAATATTAATATGGTTAGATCATTTGTCGATGCAGCTGAAAGTAAAAAAATTATGGCTTGGGCAGATATTTTGCAAATTGACGGTGCACATAATGCTAACGCTACAGCAATGGTTGCTTGGAAAGTAATGCCTGAACTTTTAGTTCAACATGCTATCAACAGTTTATTTTCTGAAAAAGTTGGAATTAAGAAAGAAAATATCGCTTTATCTACAGTGCCTCCTACTGCTGTACCAGCACCAGATTTAAAAATTAATCTTCCTTATGCTAAAGCATTAAGAGATTTCTTTACTGATTATAAAATGAGAGCGCAGATGAATACTAAGTATATGGAATCATCTACTAGAGAAGCTACTGTGACTCATGTTTTGAATATGATGATTTCCAAACTTACTTCTGCCGATATTCAATCGACTATCACTCCTGATGAAGGCAGAAACGTTCCATGGCATATGTATAATGTAGAAGCTTGCGATACTGCAAAACAAGCTCTTATCGGTATGGACGGATTACTGGAGATGGTTGAACTTAAAGATGAAGGTTACTTACCAGAAAAAGTAAGAGAACTTAAAGAAAGAGCTATTCTTTTCTTTGAAGAATTACTTGAATCTGGAGGTTATTTCCAAGCTGTTGAAGACGGTTTCTTTATCGATTCGGGAATTTATCCAGAAAGAAATTATGATGGTATTTCTAGAAAAATTAACGGTGGTATCGGTGCTAATACTGTCTATGAAAGAGATGAAGATTATTTCGCTCCTGTGACAGCTCATTATGGTTATAATAATATAGCTCAATATGGTTTAAGCGAAAATAATTCTCCTGCATCAATTATTGGGGGGTCTACTTTTGAAGATCGTTCAAAAATTCAATACATCGACGAGCTTGATGAAGAAGACAATGTGAATGTAAGACTAGAAATTACTAAAAAATATTTGAACTCAAACATTATTAAGCCGGAAGTTGAATGGGCTGGAGACGGTGTTTTAGTTGTGGATGTTACTTTGCCTACATCTTTAAGATACGCTGAAGCGGCTGCTTTAGAAATTGCTAAAAAGATGAATCTTATCGATCCAGAAATAATTCATAGAGAGATTCTTCAAGATGCGGAAGCGACAAGAATTCAAATTAAAGGTAGATTGGATATTGAGATTGATTTGAATACTTTGACTTTACCTGAAGTTCCTGATATATTGGGCGATGATGAAATTAGAGAATATATAAACGATAATCCAATGACTATTATCGCAGGAACTGTTGGCGAAGACGAGCATTCAGTCGGTTTAAGAGAAATAATTGATATTAAGCATGGTGGTATCGAAAAATATGGAATAAACTGTATCTATTTAGGTACGTCAGTTCCAATTACCAAATTGGTTGATGCAGCTATTGAAGCTAATGCCGATGCTATATTGATGTCAACAATTATCTCTCATGATGATGTCCATTATAAAAACATGAAAAAAACTCATGAATATGCGATTGAAAAAGGTGTTAGAGATAAATTGATTATCATTGCCGGCGGAACACAAGTAACGCCTGAAATAGCAACAAAAAATGGTGTTGACGGCGGATTTGGTCGGGGAACAAAAGGCCAACATGTCGCTTCATTCTTAGTTAAAAAAAGGAAAAGTATGAATGAAAATTGATGCATTAGTAGCGGAAATCGGTTCAACCACAACCATCTTAAACGCTTTTGATGGTCTATATTCAGAAAACCCTAAGTTTTTAGGAAGCGGATTTGCGCCTACCTCAATAGCTTTGGGTAATGTCAATATCGGTTTGAATCAAGCAAAAGCAAATTTAATGCAAAATTTAGGAACTGAAAGCCTACTCGCAAAAGAATTTTTTGCGAGTTCTAGTGCTGCAGGTGGTTTGAAGATGAGCGTTCACGGTTTAGTTTACGATATGACTGTAAAAGCAGCTAAGGAAGCTTGTTTAGGTGCTGGCGCTAATATTAAAATGATCACTTCAGGGATTTTAGATGAATATCAAATTGAAGAGATCAAAAATGAAAAATTAAATATTATCATGGTCTCAGGCGGAGTCGATTTCGGTGAAAGAAAAACCGCTTTGGAAAACACTAAAAAAATTGCCGAATTAAAACTCAATATCCCTGTAATCTATGCCGGAAATATTCAAAATCACCAATTGGTAAAAAAGTTTTTCTTGGAAAACAATCAAGAAAATTATTTATACATCAGCAATAATGTTTATCCTAAGATAGACGTCTTAGAGGTCGAAAACACAAGGAAAATCATTCAGGATGTGTTTGAAAAGCACATTATTGAAGCTCCGGGTATGGAACATGTTAAAGAGATTATCTCGGATAACATTATCCCAACACCAGGAGCTGTTATGGAAGCATCAAAACTTCTTGCAGAATCAATCGGAGATTTGATTACTGTCGATGTTGGCGGCGCAACTACTGACATTCATTCTGTAACTGAAGGCAAAGAGGAAAACAATAAAATTTTAATCGCTCCTGAACCGTTTGCGAAAAGAACCGTTGAGGGCGATTTAGGCGTTTTTATCAATAAAGATAATATTATTAATTTAATTGGCATAGATAAGTTAATGAAAAAACTTGGTATTAATCAAGATAATTTAGATAAAATATTAAATGACTATAAAGCTATTCCTGTTCAAGAACAAATACCTTTAACTGAAATATTGACAGAGATGGCTTTTGACACCGCTTTAAAGAGACATTCAGGCAAATTGGTTTATATGTATAACAGTTCTGGTAAAGTTGCTTATGCGGAAGGTAAAGATTTAACAAACGTTAAATATATTATCGCAACTGGCGGAGCTTTAACTAAATTGCCAAATAGAAATAATATTATTAAAGAAGTTTTATTAAAACAAAATGATTTAGCTTTATCACCATCACCGAAAACAAAAGTTTTAATCGATAATTTATATATCATGGCATCTTTAGGAGTTTTGTCTAAAAAACATCCTGAGGCAGCTGTAAAACTATTAAAACAAAGTTTGGAGATTGATTGATATGTATCCAAGAGTAAATATTAATTTGACTAAACTAAAAGAAAATTGTTTGAAAATGATTGATTATGCAAAAAGAAACGGCATTAATGAAATTATGCCGGTTGTTAAGGTTGTGGCCGGAGATATAACTGTTGCTAAAGTTTTTGAAGAGTGCAAGTTTAATTATCTTGGTGATTCAAGAATAAAAAACTTAAAATTATATGAAAATATCAACATAAAAAAGATGCTTGTGAGGCTTCCAGCTCTATCTGAAATCAAGGATGTAATTTTGTATTCAGATCTATCATTAAACAGCGAATTAGAAACTATAATATCGCTAAACAAAGAGGCCAAAAGGCAAAATAAAAAACACGAAATTATTTTCATGTTCGATCTAGGGGACCTGAGAGAAGGTATTTTCTATCAAGATGAATTTTTAAATATTATAGATGAAATATTAAAACTTGAAAATATCGTTTTAAAAGGGATTGGAACTAACCTAACCTGCTATGGCGGTGTGGTTCCGAGCAAAAAAGTCTTAAATAGATTGGTTGAAATTAAAG
>JAVEVN010000095.1:0-4218 GCA_034005025.1 Candidatus Izemoplasmatales bacterium
GCCTTTTTTTATTAATATTGAGGGGTTAAATGGGAAGTCAAATAAAAAAATTACTCAGCCAAATGTAAAGACCTACAGCAATTATCCAATTAGATCTAAATCCAAAAAGACTAAACCTAAAAATTATTCTAAATACGATAATCGGAATATTAATAACTATAAATAAGATTTAAAAAAATAATAAAGTTGCTTGTCAATAGTTTTTATTAGATAGTCTTATTAAAAAAAGATTAAATAAATAATATAATGCTGATATAAAATACAAATTTAAATATTAATTTACTATAAGAATTTATTCTTTCATTTTTTATTGAATAATTGACATATATGTGTTACCATCAAATAACATAATGAGGAGGATATTATGACAAGTTTATTTAAATTAGTTGAAACATCTAAAACACTATCTTCAATTTTTGATTTTCGAATTGATAAATCACAAAAACTATATTTATCAATTATTTTGATCATCATTCGCGCAATTTTAATGGCTACTGTAGGAATGATTGTATTATTATTACAAGTATTTCTTTATTTTCTTTATCTGCAGATGTTTTTTACATCTCTTCCTGGAAACCTTGTGAAAAAAATAAGGATGGAATCGCTTGGCTATGACGAATCGAACAAATGGTTGTTTAACATCTCTTATTTGATGTTATATTCCGCAGTTTTAATATTTGAATTTGCTTATATTTTTGTAAATTTCTTGATTGTTATATTGAGTTTCGTAATAGATTGCTTAATCTGGGTATTGACATTAGGTAAAGCAAAATTGCTAGATACAAAGTTATCTTTAGGTGATAAGACTAACATTAGCCAAAGTGTTGGCAATATTGATATTTTAGCAATTATTTTAACCTTTGTTTCAATCCCTTTATTCATCCTTATTGGCGAACTTATAATTCCTATGGATATTGATTTTATTTCATGGACATATACATCTGCCATTATTTTGGGCTTAAATACTTTGTTTTATATGTTTTTCTATAACACTAAAGTAAAATTAGACTCTGAATCAAAAGCAGTAGAAGATACTATTTAAACTAAATAAAAAATTATTAAAATAAATAAGCCATCCTCAAATGGCTTATTTTTATTGTCTGAAAGATTACTTAAACATTATATATTTTATATCCAACTTGAAACATTTTATTCTTTGGAGTATATTGATTATTATAAGGATATAAAAATCTAATTATAAAGGAATCTATTATGAAAGCTTTGATTTGGATTTCCAATATATTAATATATTTACTTGTAACTTTTTTTATTATGTTTTCATTTGATGCATTTGTAGAAGGAAATAGTTTTTGGATGAATTTACTTGGCTTTTTTATACATTTGATACCAGCTATACTTATTTTTCTAATTAATTTTTTATTACGCAAAAAACATCTTATATTAGGAATAGTATTAATTGTTTTATCAGTAGTTGCTTTTTTCTTTTTTAAATTTTATAGAGACTTCTTAGAAAAAATAATCACAATATTGATTGTTTTAGGTCCCCTATTGTTTTCTGGAGTAGTTCATATAGTGTTTTATAAGAAAAATTTACATAAAAATAATTCATTGTCTTAAATTAAATATTACCTACATTCTTAGATATAGATTATACGTATATATTATTTTGACAAAATATGGTAAAATATAAATTAAGATAACAATTTTATTATTTATACAAGGAGGACTATTATGAATATACTATCATTTATGAAACCCAAAATTGATGTAATATATATGTGTGAAGATGATACTGTTAGACAAGCGATTGAAATAATGAGAAAGCATCGGTTTACTTCAATTCCAGTGTTGTCCAAAAAAGGAAAATATGTAGGGACTATTAATGAAGGTGATCTCTTATATACTTTAGACAAAGTTGGTAGAAAAGAGATTGAAACTATCAAAGTTTCTGCAATTAAAAGACATAGAGATTATGACGCTGTAAATGTCAATGAAACTATGTTGGTTTTATTATCTCGAGCGTCAAATGAAAATTTTGTGCCGATAATTGACGAATCAAATCAATTTTTAGGTATAGTAACTAGAAAAGTCATACTAGATTATTTCTTTGAACACAATTTCATGGTCCTATAGAAAAAGCCATCATCTGATGGCTTATTTTTTTTATATTTACTCAAATTAACTTCGCTTTACCGCCAACCCAAACTTTTTCGATATCATTATTAACGATATTTAAGTTAACAATAATTTCTGAAGGTTGATTCATCGAATATCCTTGTCGTAAAATAAAATCTTTTTTATTATCCTTATATTTATATAAATAACATGCTAAAGCTCCGTTAGAAGTGCCTGTAGCGCTTTCTTCATCAATTCCAACTACAGGAGCGAAGTTTCTGCCATAAGCGTCACAGTCTTCTCCTAAAGCAAAAGCATGAATGCCAATTGCATTATATTTTTTAGCTAGATTTATCATATCTTTAAAAAGAGGATTTAATTTATTTAATGTATCAATGTTTTTAACTGGTAAGAATATCTCTCTTATTCCAGTTGATACCACTTGAGGTTTAAGTTTATCATCGATAACTAAATTTGAAAAACATTTATTAAGAGCCTCTTCATCAATTAATTCACTGAAAACAGGTTTTGGTTGCTGCATGAAGACAAAGTCTTCTTTTACATTTAAACTTAAAATCCCGGCTTTAGTTTCTTGAGTATAAAATCCGGGTTTTATTATTTTTAAATCGCGCAATAAATTAAATGTAGCGATAGTTGCGTGTCCGCATAAATCAACTTCATTTTTAGGTGTGAAAAATCTTACTTTAAAATCAGCTTTTTCACTCTTCATAACGAAAGCAGTCTCGCTAAAGCCAACTTCTTTAGCGATTTTTTGCATTTCTTCTTCAGTTAAATCATCTGCATTTACATAAACGCCAGCTTTATTTCCGCCAAATTCAGTTTTAGGAAAAGCAGTTAAACGATAAAGATTATTCATATTATTCCTCATTTTTCATTTATATTTTATCACAATAATATCTTAGAAAACACAAAAAGAAAAGCTTAATTATAAAAATTAAACTTAATAATCTACATTGTCAAATTCAGCGAAAATCTTTCTTCCGGTGTTTAATCCCCTGATTTTATCCATATCTTCGTCTGTTAAACTAAAATCAAAAACATTAAAGTTTTCTTCAATTCTTGATGGAGTTACGCTTTTAGGAATAACAACTATACCTCTTTCAATCAACCATCTTATCGCCACTTGTGGAACTGATTTATTGTATTTTTTAGCTATTTCTTGCATAGTTTCATTCTCTAATAATTGCGAGATATTTCTACTCATAAGCGGAGCGTAAGCTTCTAATTGTATTTTATTTTCCTTACAAAAGTTATGAAGAAAATGATTTTGTAAAGTTACGTGTGTCTCAACTTGGTTTACCATTGGTTTTATCTCAACATTATCTAATAAATGTTGTAAATGATGGACATTGTAATTAGATACACCAATAGCCTTAACTAAACCCTTCTTATAAAGTTCCTCTAAAGCTCTATAAGTCGATAATGAATTTTCATAACCTTTGAACCAATGAATCAAATACAAATCTACATATTCAACGCCTAGTCTTTTAATTGATTCATTAAAAGCATTTAAAGTAGCTTCATAACCTTGATCGCTATTCCAAACTTTAGTTGTTAAAAAAATCTCTTCTCTTTTTACTTTCGAATCTTTTATTGCTTGCCCAATCATTTCTTCATTGCCATATACTTGAGCAGTGTCGATATGTCTATAGCCGGCATTAAGTGCAGTTAAAACTGCTTTATATGCATCGTCAGGTTTAGATCTCCAAGTCCCCAAACCAATAATCGGCATCTCATAATTATTGTTTAATTTTACCTTTTTCATAGAATCATCTCCTTAATTTAATTATATCAAAAATCACCTGTTAATAAAAATAAAAAGAATTATCATTTATATTCGGTATTATTTACTCAAAAGGAGAGGAATATGAAAAAAATAATTTTAAGTTTAATATTATTAATGAGTTTTATGAGTTTATTGTTTGTTAATGTAAGTGCTTATTCAGAACATTATCTTCCAGGAGGCAAAAATTATATTTCCAGTGACAATTTAATTAAAGTTGACAATATTGTTTCTACCATAACACCATTTTTAGTTAAACCATACACCGAATATACTCTGTCTATATCTAGAGACCATATCGATGGGAGGCCATTTTATTTGAATATATACTTGTATTC
>JAVEVN010000096.1:0-4155 GCA_034005025.1 Candidatus Izemoplasmatales bacterium
GGCTTTTATTTGTTCGAAGTCTTCATTTTTAGTGATGCTATAAAGCACATCACCGTTTTCATCTAGTCTTTCATAGTATATATCATCTCCATCTGTTAAGGTTGGTCGGGTGTACGATCTCGGTAAGAAAGCTACTAGTAAAACAGCCCCAAGAAGCACTATTACTACCGCTCCAATGATGATGAGTTTTTTTGTTAACGGATTTTTCATGTTTTTCCACTCCTTATTAATTTTCGCAATATATATCATATCATTTTTTATGCTTAAAAACAATAAAAATATTGTTAATGTTTTGTGATGGAATCTAATAAAACTTCGACTTTATCGTTATTAATTTTTAAATTCTAACATATTATATGTTATTTAAGGAAAATTTGCAAAATAAAAAGATTGATTAACGGCTATTTTTCTAAATAAACGCTAATTTTATCAAAAACATTAAAAAAGCTACAATAATATTGACAAACTTACTCCTTAATTATATAATATATTCGTAAATAGCAAAACTAGTGAAAGCTAGTGACGCAAAGCTATAGGGCCTTCTTATAAAAGATGGTAGCCAGTTGCCGTTGTCTTAAATGACGAGGGCATTTTTTATTTCTTAAGGAGAAATAGGGATGCTCCAAAAAAAGATGATGGCTTTTTTAATATATCTAGTAAAGATTTATGAAGGAGAAGAAAATGATCATTAAACTTAAAAGACAAATGATAATTTCATCAATTTTGTTGATATTGACAATCTTCTCTTTTGTTTTTGTCACTTATACTTGGTTTACAACTAAGTTAGAACAAAATATTGATTATGAAACTGATATGGGGTTAGTTGATATCGGTTTAAGAGTATATTTTGATGATGGTGGTAGTGGTATTGATGCAACCTCAGTAGAAATAGCGCCTGGTGTTACTAAACCCGGTGTTTATTACGTTAATATCGATAGCGAAACATCTCCTGATTTCATTGAAAATTTAAGGGTTGACGTTTTAGTTTATAGTAATATACCTACTTATTTTAGAATCAAATATACTAAACAATTGACCCTGTCTTATACTGATTATCTTGGTAATGTAACTGAACTTTCTGTTTATATCAATGATGAAATAGATGAGGAATTCATGCTTTATTACGATACGAATTGGTACGTTGACACCAATACAGAAGCTTTTTATTTTGATTCTTTAACAAATGATATCCGTAATTCGTCAGGGACTATAGTTTATACCTTTGTTAGCACCGGAATTTATACTGACGGTACAAGTTCTTATAACCTAATGGGCAGTGGAGACTTAGAAGATAGTTCAGGGAATATCATTATCTTGTCTGAAAAGCTTTTTGAAACTCAAAATGAAGCTATTGGTTATGAAATGAGACATTACGATTATATTTATTATCAAAATCAAGTTGATACACTTACAACAATACCTTTCATAATAGAATTTCCTTCAGGAGAAAATTTTGGTACTTATCCTGATGGATATTCTTTGCAAATAGGTTTTACGATTGAAGCTGTTCAAGCTCTTGGTGGGCCAGAATACGTTTGGGATTTACCTGTGCCACCATGGGGCGGAAGTTGGTAGGTGAATGTTTATGAATAATATTAGTAAATTTGGATATATAAAGCATACCTTAGTTATTTTAACGTCTATGGTTTTTTTGTTTTTAAATATTGGCTTTTTTGTTAAGGTAACAGAAGCTGTCCCTAATCAACCTCAAGGGTTTGACCCAAGTAGGTATGTTGAATTTGATGGACAATTTGATTGGGACGATGCTTTAACGCCAAAAACTGAAAGTGATCAATATATTTCATATAGCGATTATCGTAGTACAATTTGTACTGCAGGTGCCTCAACTTGTGATACAACTAAGACAATTCGAATTGAAACGGCTGAAGAATTGTATCGTTTTTCTGTTGATGTCAGTTTTGCAGAGGTTTATATTACCGGAAACCCAACTGAAAATGTCAAATTAAGCGATACAAAGATTGAAGAAATTTTAGATCAAGATTATGTTTTAGGTCAAGATATTGATTACTCAGTAATGAAATCAAAAACTTTTATTCCGATTGGCTTCTTATTTGCGGATACTCTAGGAAATATTTATCAAAGATATTTCACCGGTACTTTTGACGGTCAAGGATTTGAAATAACTAATCTTTATTTATCTGGGCATCAATACTTGATTTATGAGGATAATAACAATCCGGAATCTGTTGAAATCGCCATGACAGAGTATTATGGTATGTTTAATTATAATGCTGGTTTAATTAAAAACATCGGTTTTATTGATATGTATACTGAGATGCTACAGATGAATACAGAATTAACCAAAATGACTAATATTGTTGGCTTTAATATGCCTGACCCTGAAAGTTGGAATGAAGGAACAGAAGATTTTGATGTATATGGTTCTGTAGAAAATATCTATCTTATCGATAGAAGAGTAAATGTTGAAGAAGCCGGCATAAGATATTTAGTCGGAACTTCATCAGAAGATTTCCAAGCGGCAGGAATTGTTCACACTAATGCGGCTAATTTTGAAAATTCTTATGTCGCTACTAGAGTTGTTGTCAATGCTAACTTTATCGATAAATTTACCATTGAACCAGTTGTATATACAAATACCGGTTCTGTAATCATTAATTTAGGTGAGGTTGATCAAGAAGAAATAATAGTTACCGGTCAATCAAGTAACTTATATTATGATTCTAGTATCTATTTAACCGGAGATATAGATATCGATGATGACCAAATTATTGATTTTACTGTAAAGACACCAAATTCATTAGCTACTGGAATCAGCACCATTGATTTAGAAACAGGTAATTTTACTTATGAACCAAGTTCTTTCTATTTTTATCCAGATGATGGATATCCAATTTTAAAAGGTCTTGATTATGTCGGTGGAGTTTATCAAATAAATGATGCTTTAGATTTAGCTCTTTTTTCAAAATTATTAAATAAAAATACCGAACTTAACGGTGAGGAATTTTCTAGATCAGATTTTATTCTAACCGCTGATATTGACATGAGTATCTTATCACCAGGTTCTTATGAAGTTCCTCATAAAATCTTTTATGGAACACTTTCTGGAGCAAATGGTAGTGAAGATGTTTTAACGGATAACTTTTATATTTACGGGTTGGATATCCTTGGAGGATATTCAGTTAACAATGAACACTACGTTGGACTTTTTTCAAGGCTTGGCTCTGGAGCTAAGATTAGTGATATTAATTTCTCACAATCAACAATAGCTTTTTCAAACACTGATGATATCTATTCACAAACATTCTATATGGGCGCTATTGCCGGTAAGATGGTTGATGCAACAATTGAGAATGTAATAGTGGATATTAACTATAATTTAGGAAATGAAGCTCTTAGTAGAACTTATTTAGGCGGAGTTGTTGGTCAAGCGTCTGGTGTTATTAATAAAGTTTCAAATAATGGCGATATTAATTTTGGCTCGCATACATTTACTGAAGCTCAAGCAATCAATGCTAAATATTATATTGGCGGTATTGCTGGTTCAGCTTTATCAACAGATAGATTATCAATTTATGATTCAGTAAACAACGGTAATATTACCGGTTTTTCTACATCATCTGATATATATCTTTCTTCTGGGGTTACTGATATTAACGTCTATATTGGCGGTATCACCGGCTATCTTGAAAACACTACATCAGCTATTCATGATTTGGTTTATGTCAGCAACAAAGGAAATATAAATGTCGGTAGTGTTAAAGAAAGAACGGGAGTAGAAGCTTACCAATATGTAGGAGGAGTATTTGGAACATTGGTTGGTAAAGCGCCAGTTTTAGAAGATGAAACTGGGCTTAGATTTGCGAACCTTTATAATGAAGGAAATATTATTCATTCATATTTAGTGAATACAGCTGATGTAAAATCAGCAGGTATTGGAATATCCAAAACTAATGAGGATGTTGAATATGCCTTATTATTTAATCATGGAACTTTTAATTATACAGGATCTGTTTCTGGTCAGTTTGATTTTACAACCATGATTTGTGATGTGAGTGATACAGCTATTGATATTACATTATCACGTCTATATAATTATGGGAATCTTACATATGATTCAAATATTTATACAAATGTTTCGCCATTTTATACATCTGTTGGAAATCGTAATACCTT
>JAVEVN010000097.1:0-4140 GCA_034005025.1 Candidatus Izemoplasmatales bacterium
TCTTTGAGCGGATTATATCCAAAGTTTATTATCAATATGATGGAGATATCCAGAGTTTACCAAGAATTATTAATGAAGGAGTAATGTGGAAGATGAAGTTTATTGATTTGAGAAGTGATACAGTCACAGCTTTAACAAAAGAGATGCGTGAGGCAATGCTTACAGCTGAAGTCGGTGATGACGTTTTTAGCGATGATCCAACGATGAATGAATTAGAAGATTATACGGCGAAACTATTTGGAAAAGAAGCTGGGGTTTTTGTACCTTCAGGAACTTTTTCTAATCAGTTAGCGCTTTTTACTCATTGCTCGCAAGGCGATGAAGTAATCGTTGATCAATTCGCTCATATCGTTCAACATGAATCTGGCGCTTCACCGATTATTTCCGGAGTACAGTTATTCACTTTAGAAAGTAATAACGGTATTTGGGATTTAGCTAAGTTAGAAAAAATGATTAAGGTTAAAACCATCTCGACTACAAGAACTAAATTAGTCTGTATGGAGAATGCTTATAATGGTAGAGTAATCCCTTTGGATTATATGGAAAAAGTATTTAATATCGCTAAGAAACATAAATTGGCTGTTCATTTGGATGGAGCGAGAGTATTTAATGCGGCTACCGCATTAAATGTAGAAGTTAAAGAAATAGCAAAGTACGCAGATACTGTCAGCATTTGTTTATCTAAAGCATTAGGTGCGCCGGTCGGAACGATTTTAGTCGGAGATAAAGAATTTATCGATAGAGCGAGATTAAACAGAAAAATCATGGGCGGCGGTATGAGACAAGTTGGTATTTTAGCAGCTTGCGGTTTGATAGCGGTTAAAAAAATGAGTAAAAGACTTAAAGAAGACCATGATAATGCGAGATTTATGGAAAAACTTTTAAGAGATATACCGGGAATTAAAATCGATGAAACGCAACTTGACATCAATATGGTTTTCTTCGATATCGATGACGAAAGAAAATGGGAATTAGATAGTTATTTATATAAAAAAGGCGTAAAGATTTTACCATATGAAGGCAGTTTTAGGTTTGTGACTCATTATGACGTGACAAAAGAAGAAATCGCAACGGCAATTTCTTATGTGAAAGAGTACTTTTCATAAGCTAAATTTTAAGGTCTTTCTTTTAAAAGAAAGTATTGAATAAAATCGTGCTTATGTTATAATTATTTCGGTTTAATTTTAAGACGGAGGACAATAGATGATTTTTCAAAAAGTAAAAGGGATTTTTATTGACGGAAGAAAAGATAAATGTAAATTAAAACCCCTAAAAGAGTACTTAAGTCCTAAGTATGTATACATACCTTTAGTTCAAAGAACAACCAATTTAACTCCTGAAGTTAAGGTTGGCGATGAAGTGAAGATAGGACAATTAGTCGGTAGTAATGTAGAAAGAATGAATGTCAGAGTTCATGCATCTATCAGCGGTAAGGTAACCGCTATAAAGAAAGTGTGGCATTCAAGCGGCAAGATGGTTGATGCGGTTGAAATTGAAAATGATTTTTCAAACCAATTGGCAGACACTATTAAAGAAGAAAAGAATATCGATGGTTTAACTAGAGAACAACTCATCAATAAAATGGAAATGTTAGGTTTAACTGGATTAGGCGGAGCTGGTTTTCCAACTCATATTAAATACAAGACTGATAAGAAAATCAACGCGGTGATTATCAATGCAGTCGAATGTGAGCCTTACTTAACCTGCGATTATCATTTTATCGTTAAGAATGCGTTAAAAATCATTAGAGGCGCAACTTATTTTATGAGAGCCGCTGATGCGGATGAAGCAATAATTGCTTTTAAGTCTTATAACCATCAAATCGGTGAAGCTATTGAACCTTTATTAGCTGATTATCCTAATGTTCGTTTATTCCCGGTTAAAAATATTTATCCGGCAGGTTGGGAAAAATATATCGTTGAACAAGTCACAGGTAAAACTTATACTTCCTTACCATCTGAAGCCGGTGTAATCGTCAATAATAGCGCAACGGCTATTGTTTTTTGCGATATGGTGGAAAAGAATATTCCGCTTATTTCTCGTCCGATTACAATCGCAGGAGAAGGAATTGATAACTGGACTACCTATATTGTTCCTATCGGAACTAAAGTAAGCGAATTGATTTCTGAGAGCGGCGGTTATGTCGAAGGTTTAGAACCGATGAAATATAATTATATCGCCGGCGGTCCGATGACTGGTAAAGCGATATTGATCGATGACCTAGTAGTTAACGATACTTTGGGAGCGGTAGTTTTAAGACCTGTTATTGAAGGAAACTTTCCTGAATGTATGGGCTGCGGTAAATGCGCTGACGTTTGTCCGGTATATTTAACGCCTACAGAAATTAAGAAAGCTTTTGAAAGAAAAGATTTGAAATTATTAAGCGATTTAAATGCAAATAAATGCGTTGAGTGCGGACTTTGTTCTTATATTTGTCCTTCTCGCGTGGAAATAACTGATGCAGTAGCTAAAGGTAAAGCTTACTTGCAGAAAGGAGGAAAATAATGGCTAGATTCGCTGCTGGCAAAGCGCCTTTCTTAAGAAGAGCGAACGATAAAGATTATGGCACTAAAGTCATAATGAAAGACTTTATGATCGCGATGTTGCCGGTAATCTTATTTGCTTGGTATAAAAATGGTATTCAAGTATATATTGATGGCCGTATTAATTTTCTCGAAATGCTTTATCCGTTATTCTTTATCATGATGGGAGCTGTCATGTCTAGTTTAATGGAAGGGATATTCTTCTTTGTAACAGATAAAGAACATAGAAGTTTAGCCGAAATCTCGAAGAAGCTAGAAATTTCATTCGCAGCTATTCCCGGGATTATCCTTGCGTTATTATTACCTCTTTATACACCAATTTGGGTATTGATGGTTGCGGCTTTCGTCGCAACAATCATCGGCAAAATGATTTTCGGTGGTTTTGGACATAATATCTTTAATCCAGCTTTACTTGGTTATGCAGTTGTCGGATTTACGCTGATGGGCGTAGTTAACGCAGCTGGCGGTGTTTTCAATGTTTCCGAAGCGGCAATTGACGCTTATGCTGGAGCTACTCCGCTTGGCGCTTTAGCTTCATCAGCTAAAATTGATTTTGACGTTTTAGTTACGCCATATGGCGGTTTGACTAATCTATTCGTCGGTACTTATCCTGGAGCTTTAGGAGAAACTTCAGCTTTAGCGATTCTAATCGGCGGAATCTATTTGGTTATCAGAAAGATAATCAAATGGTATACTCCTGTTATTTATGTTGGAACCGTGTTTGTTCTTTCTTGGTTAATTGGGATAATAAGCGGAGAAGCTGGACTTTGGTTTCCGACTTATTCAATCCTTACCGGTGGAGTTATGTTTGCGGCAGTATTTATGATTACTGAACCTGTTACTACACCAACAAATGTTTTAGGTAAAGTATTCTTTGCCTTATTCATGGGTGTGTTTACCGTATTGTTTAGATTTGTTGGAGCACTTCCTGAAGGTGTTGGAACTTCACTTATCTTCTTAAACATCTTTACTTTACCAATCGATAAATTTACCGCGGTTATTAGAACTAAGAAATTCGCAAAACCTGGCGGCCTTTATTTAGGTATCTTGACAGGTATAGTTGTTTTAGTTGCGGTATATGCCGTTATTAAAGCTGGCGATATCTATACGGCAATTATTACTTTAGGAGGGTTGATGTAAGATGAAAAACTTTTTTACTAAAAACTTATCCGTATTAATAATTTCGCTTGTATTAGTTATTATTTTCGTATTTGGCGGTATGTATTCTAGATATATGACAGACCAATTGCCAATTCATGAGAGAGATAATCAAATCTTATCAATCGTTGGCGATGGCGATGAAGTAGTAGTTTTCGAAGTAGAACAATTAGAAAAAGAATACGCTGATCCAGAAAATGAAGAATCAATGTATCAACCGCAATTAGTTGAAAGTTATAAAGTGTTAAAGGATTCAGAAGAATACGCAGTGGTTTACGTTATTGCTTCAATGGGTAAAAATGATGGTGTTGTCGTTGCTTACGCTATTGAAATTGAAACTAAAATACTATTAAATATTGAGGTTTTAGATAATTCTGAGACACCTAGTTATTATAATAGATTAAACGACTCATTCTTTTCACAATTAAACGATAAAGAT
>JAVEVN010000002.1:0-19573 GCA_034005025.1 Candidatus Izemoplasmatales bacterium
GTTTCATCAAGAATATACTGACTTAAAAAACAATTTCGTTACTACTACTTCTAAAGCTTACGAAGATTACAAGATTAATTTAATGGTTAGAATTAATGAAGTTACTGGTAATTTAACAAAATTAATTTCTAAAATTGATGATGTTTCTTTAGAAATTGTTACTTTAGAATCAAAAAGACGAGTTGAAATTGCTGAAATTAAAAAGAAAATTGAAAATTTGGATATCCTTGGCGATTATCAAAAATATCTAGCATCATTAGAAAATGATGAATTTTTTGCTGCTTATCAACACGAAAAGAATCTTCAAAGAATTCAAATCCGTTCAAATTATCAAGAAAACTTATTGAAGATCAACTACAATGTTCTAGAACTAAACAAGAATAAAGAGATGAGCGGCGAACATCTTCAATACATGCTTTTATTAAGCAATGAAGAAGAAAAAATTCATAAGCTAAACTTCGATAAAATAATTGCTCAAAATGAAATGTTCTTCAAACAACAAAATGAGCTATCTTTTATCATGTATAAAATTGCTAAATTGCAAATAATCAATAAGATTAAGTCAAAGAACTATTATTATGCCGTTCAATTTAAAGATATCTTATCAAAAGAATTAACAAACGACCAATCAGCTTATCAAGCTGTCAAGGAGTTTGAAGATAAGATGGAAGGCCTTAAAAAAACAAATGCTTCTACTACTTCAACTCTAGTTGATTATTTGAACAAGACTGATAATAATATGTCTTATTTAACAATTGTTGAAAAAAATCGACTTTACTTAAAACAACAAATTGACGAACAAACCAAAAAGAAGATTTCTACATGCTATCAAGCCTTGGAATCATATATCCTTGAAACTAAAGCTTTGATTAAAAAATTTGATAAATTGGTTAAAAAGTATATTAATGAATTTAAAAAAGCTTTGATATATAACGAAAATCATAAAATTAACTTTGAAGATACTTTCATTAAAGCAAGAGGTTTCAGTTTAGAAATTTCAACTCTTCTGACTTATACCTATAATCAAGCAACACAATATGCTTATAAATATCAAGTTCCATCAGAAATTGAAAACCTTGCTGTAAATTATGAAGAAAATTTAAAGGAATTTAATATCTTAAACGAAAAAATATTCTCAAAATTCAAACAAAAAACCAAATCTAAAACTTTTTACACAAAACTTCAAGATTTTATCATTCCAACCCTTTCAATTTTAACTAAGTTCAAAGAAAGCATCATAAAATCTTGTGAAGTAATTAGAGATAGAATCTCTGAGAATGATATGATGTTTATCGCTAACGCAAAAATTATTGCTGAATGCAACAAAAATTTAATTGACAAAGAATATGACGAGTTGGCTTATCACGCGGTTAAGATTAAAGATAAACGTAAAAAACAGATTAAATCTTTAATTAAACAAAGCAATTCTATCAATTCAACTTTCACTGATAGAATCACTAAGTTAAATCAAGCATATTTGCTTGAAAAAGCTGAAAAACAAGAGTTTTTAGATTATTTAAAAACTAATATTGAAAATGTGATTATCGAAAACGACCGTCAACTCTTAAAAATGCTTAATTTGATTGATCAAGAATTAGTATTGGAAAGAATTGCTTTTGCTAAACAAAACCAGAAGTATATTAACACCTTAAAATCAATTAAAGCTTCAATGTCTAATGTTTTCGAATCTGAAGTCAAATACCTTTATGATTTGAATTTTAAGCGTGAAGAAGATATTAATAAAACTATCATTTTGTTACAAAACGATATTGATAAGTTGCCGCAAATTAGAGAAGAAAAGTTATTAGATCTCGATAGAGATAAGGTAGAACTTTTCAATACAAAACAGACAGAGTTAATTAAAAAATTATCCGAAATTGAAGGCAATAAACTTTTGGCTAAACCCGAACTTATGGATGAGATTAAAGCGGCTGATAAAAGTTTGCCTGAAGAATATGAAAAACTATATCGTGAAGTATCAGAACTTGAAAATGAGTTTTTACAACAGTTTACTTTAATCAATGAAGATTATTATGAAACATATCAAGACTACATGAATAAGCAATATGCTAATAAAATGTTGATTGAAGACGGCAAAAAAACGCTTAAATCATTTGACAGATTGAATACATATCATAAAGATTTGTGGAACATCTTCCAGTTAAACTATAAAGAAACGTTGAAGAAAAGCCTTGAATCTAGAGATATGATAAATGAAGAAAGACGCAAATCAAAAGAAAAACAAGATCGAATAATCAACGCATAAGGTGGTTATTAAATGAGTGATGATAAACTCCAAGTAAAGAAAGACAATTTTGAGTCTTATAAAGAAAAGGTCGATAAATCATACAAAGATGAGTTATCGCTTTTTGAACGTTTTTCTAAGGATATTAATCGCCGAGCATATAACCAACACCAAGTAACATTGAATAATCTTGCTGAAAGCAAAGAATCATTAGAAAACTTAAAAGAAAAAGTTAAAGAGTTAAAACAAAGCATCTTCTACCATGAGGAAGAACTTATTGTCGATAGACAAAAAATTATTAAAGATACGGAAAGCAAAATTCAAAAACAGAATATTAACATTATTGAGTTTGAGTATAAAAACGCTCAAGATAAGGTGATGAATTTTGATTATTTGAATAAAGCATTAATTCAATCTTCCTTCGATTATTTTTCTGAATTGAAAATGTATTATTCTAAAGATATTATCGATTTAGATGAATTATATAATTTCTTGGTTGAGAAGAACAAAACTTTCGAAAAAATTATTCAAAAATATGAAACTGAAGTTTTTGAATTCTTTTCAGCTTTAGACAATGAAATCTTTGAAATGAACAGTAAGATAGCGCTTTTGATGCAACAAAAAAACTCTCAATTAAACAAAATATATGATTTTTACCAAAAAGAAACCTCTGCTTATATCGATAACCAGATGACTTTTTCAGCTGAGACTAATATTGAATCTGATGAGATTAATGGTTTAATCACAGATAAGATTAATCAGTTTTCTGCTTTCAAAAAACATTTGCTCAATCAAGAAAAAAAGATTAAACTCATCTTGAATGATGAATATTTAGCACTTTATGATAAAGTTTTGAATAAATTATTACAAAGAAAAGGCAATATCATCATCAATGATCCACAATTTTTTGAACATCCTGAAGAAATTTTAAGCAAACTTAAAGAGGAAATTGTTTTTGCAAATAATGAAAATTCTAAGGAATTAGGTTCTCTAATAAGAACCTATAATGAAGCTAAAAATTATCCTAAGTTTATTGAAAATTCCAGACAAAAAGCGAAAATTTTAACCAATAAATTCTTAAAAATGAAAAAGAATATCTTCTTTGAATATCAAAAAGAATCAAGAAGATTGATTAATCAAATGGACAAATACTATAAGATGTATTTAGCAATTCTTAGAGTTGACCCATTCTTAGCTCAAATCATTGGTGATAAAGCAACAAAAATCGTTAAAGATGAAGTAAATTACTTAGATACATTAAGAATCAACAAAGAGCACAAAATTAATGTTAATTATGATATAAAAACCTTAAAACTAAATCAACAGATCAATGAAATTGAAGCTAAACTAATTTATGAAATCGAAAGACAAATGTATCTTCAAGACATTGATTTGTTAAGCAATATTTTAGATATTCAAACTTACTTTATTGAAAAGAAAGCTGATACAGCCTTAAGTATGAACCATTTAAATATTGAAAAACAAAATATCTTCAAATTAGATAAAGCTATTAGTGCATATTTAAAAAATGATATTTTAATCAACAATGTTAATCGAAAATTTTTATCTTTTGTGACAGGACTTTTAGTTAAGCATATCCGCACAAGCGAAGCATATGAAATGGAATTGGTTGAATCTTTAGCTGATATTAAACTCGCTCTTAAAGAATATGATGTCACTGCTGTTCATTTTCGGACGATGTTTGAAAATGAAAAACGCTTTTTAACCCTTCAAGCTAATCGCGTCAATGAAGAAACTAAAACTCATAATGACTTTATTTTAACTACTTTTGAAAACCAAATGCGCTTTACCAAAGAACAAGTCACTTTAGCTCACGATGAGTTTAATTTAAGAGTTGAAGCAATAACTACTGCTGTTGAGGAGGAAAGAGATTATTATCTTGATATCATTAAGAACGAACAATCTGAAAGCAAAAAGAAAGAAAATGATTTGCTTAATGAATACCAAGCTAAACTTTACAAAGAAGAACTTCTTCTAGCTAAAACTGATGATAAGAAAAAAAGAAAACAAATTGAAAAACAATTATCGAGATTAAAACAAAACTACGATTCTTTAATCAACGATTCTGAATTAAATATTGATGAAAATTCAGTTATTAAAAATGCAAGATTAAAACTAAGGACTTTAAATGACCATTATCAAGAAGCTTTAGAAGAGGCGATGAATCTTAGAGATGAAACCATTGAAGAGATGGAACAACTTTACGAGATGGCTAAGAAGAGATATGATTATTATTTGACTTATTCACAGAATAAAATCGATCCTTTAGAGCCAACATTCTATCAATCATTAGAACAAATGAAAAATCGATATCTATTCAAACTTAAATCCGCTGAAGCTGAACTTGATTATAAAACTGCTGACTTGCTAGATAATTATAAAAAAATCTATTTCAGCAATAAACCGGAAATAGATCAAACAAAACTAAAAGAAACCATCGAAAAACTTCAAAGCGAAAAAGAGAAAATCAATTTAGAATATCAAAAAGAACTTCAGGAAATTGAGGCTGAATATCAAGAAATATCTGCAAGTTTACATGAAGAAAAACAAATGATTATTTCTGAAGCAAGAAGATTAAAAGGTTTAGTTAGCACTAGAGAAGAAAATGAAATTGAAAATAAGAATCATGAGTTGCAAGTTTTAGAAAATGAATATATTCAAATGCAGGATATCAAACAAAATTCATTTGACAAGGAAATTGAAAACTTGACAAACGAATATAATTCCACGCTTTTGGAAAGTAAAAAATATATCGCAAATCTCTCAACTGCTTTTGAAAAGGTCTTGTCAACTTATAAACCATATTTAAGACTTACTAAAAACAATCGAAAGATTAGAAGTATAATGAAAAAGACTAATCAGGAAGTCACAAAAAAAGAAAAACAAGAGTTAAAAAAACTAAAAGAGAAGCTTAAAAAATCATCAATGTTAATCAATGAATAAAGGGACCGATTAAAGGTCCCTTTTTCTATTCTAAAATTTTTAAGAAGCTTTCGCCAATCTCTGTACCTTTTAAGTTAAAATTGTCAGCTATTGTCGTTCCGACATCTGCGAAGGTTTCTCTAATCGGTAAGAATTTACCATTATAATCATGAGCATAGACAAATAGAGGCACGTACTCTCTAGTATGGTCTGTGCCTTCATGAGTCGGATCATTTCCGTGATCGGCTGTAACCATCAATAAATCATCATCATTTAAGTTTTTAATTAACTCAGTTAAATCTCTATCAAACTCTTCCATAGCCATTTTATAGCCTTCTGAGTCTCTTCTATGACCATACAAAGCATCGAAGTCAACAAGATTTGTAAAACATAAACCAGTGAAATCTTTTTTGGTAAGTTCAATAACCTTGTTCATGCCATCATGGTTAGATTTAATTCCATAATGGTCAGTAATACCAGAACCATTGAAAATATCTCTAATCTTTCCAACAGAAATTACGTCAAATTTTGATTCTTCTAAGATGTTTAATACCGTCTTATCAGTTGGATTTAGTGCATAGTCATGACGATTAGTGGTGCGTTTGAATCCTTTAGTTTCATTTCCTAAATATGGTCTGGCAATAATCCTTCCCACACGCCATTTGTCAACTAAAGTCAATTCTCTGACTTTTTCACAAATATCATAAAGTTCTTTTAATGGAATAACTTCTTCATGTGCAGCTATCTGTAAGACGCTATCAGCGCTGGTATAGACGATTAAATCGCCGGTTTTCATTTGATGAGGTCCTAATTCCTTAAGGATTTCTGTTCCTGAAGTTGATTTATTACCAACGACTTTTCTTCCGCTAATTTTTTCTATCTCCTTGATTAAATCATCAGGAAAACCGGTATCGGTAAAGGTTTTGAAAGGTTTAGTTGTTTTTATTCCCATGAATTCCCAGTGACCGGTCATCGTATCTTTACCGTTAGAAAGTTCTAACATTTTTGTGGTATTAGCCTTGGGATAATCTACTGGAGGAACTCCTAAAATTTCCGTTAAGTTTCCATAACCAAAAGATTGTAAGAGCGGTAAGTTAATACCACCAGTGGCTTTAGCTAAATTACCGATAGTATTAGCCCCTTTATCTCCAAATTTTTCAGCGTCGGGCATTTCACCGACACCGACAGAATCGATTACGATTAAAAATATTCTTTTAAATTTCATATTACTCCTCTTCTTTCTGAGCACGAGGATGTGCTTCATTATAAATATTTTTTAAATGTGCTTTAGACACATGAGTATAATTTTCCGTAGTCATGATGTCTTCATGACCCAATAGTTCCTGTACGGAACGTAAGTTAGCACCATTTTCCAACAAGTGTGTTGCAAATGTATGACGAAATGTGTGAGGTGAGATGCTTTTATTAATTTTGGCTTTGTCAGCCAATGTTTGAACGATTTTATAAAAACCAACTCGACTAAGTTTATTGCCGAATTTATTTACAAATAAAATGTTTTTATTAGTGGGACTTAGTTTAACCCTAGCTTTAACAATGTAATCTCTCAAAGCTTGAATTGACTTTTCACCAACTGGTATAATTCTTTCTTTATTTCCTTTACCTAATACTCTAACCAGACCCTTTGTTAAATGCAAGTCAGCTATCGAAAGTTCCAAGAGTTCGCTGACTCTTAATCCAGAGCCATAAGCCAATTCTAAAAGCGCTCGGTTTCTTAACTCTAGAGGCTCATCGCTTTGATAGGTAAGGTTGATTATAGCCATAATTTCTTGAATATTCAAGACCGTCGGCAAATGTTTTTTTGTTTTTGGTTTTTTAATCTTTTCACTAACATCTTTATCAACTAAATCTTCATTGGTCAAGTATTTGTGAAAAGAATGAATTGAACTAATTTTTCTGGTGATGCTTGTGGCTTGAATCTCTTTTCTTGTTAAACTTTTTATATAGTTTTTTATCTGTTCTTGAGTAACTGAATTATAATCTTTTATTTCATAGTTCTTCTTCAAAAAGTCTAAATAATCTAATAAATCTCTTTCATAAGATAAAATCGTATTCTTAGCTAAATTTTTTGTTACTTTAAGATAGTAAAGATATTCTTTTAAGTAAGCATCTAACATCATCATCAACACCTATATGATATCAACATAAACTTGATTAGCCAAATACATACCGTTTTTAGTAAAACGTAAATACCCGTCTTTAATTTCAAGCAGTTGATTATTAAGATGTTTCTTTAAGATTGGATAGACTTCAAAAACATCTTTTTTTATCCTTTTTTTATAATTTTCCAAACTTATTCCGTCGGTTTTTCTTAAGCCTAGAAGTAATAGTTCTAGTTTCGGGTTATATTCCTCAAGCACGTGCATAGTCAAAGTTTGTTTTTTAGTTCCTTCAATATATGCTTTAATACTACCAGGATTTTTCATTCTCGTATAATTAAACTGAGAACTAGCATTCATACCAACTCCTAAGTATTCTTGGACATTCCAGTAAATGAGATTATGTTTTGATTCAGAATTAAATTTAGCATAGTTGGATACTTCATATTTATGATAGCCGATTTTTTCTAACTCATCATCGATGATATCAGCGTAATCTCTAGCTAAATCGTCAGGGAAATCAGCGATTTTATGCCCGGCAATCAAATGGTTCAAAATCGTTCTTTCTTCAACGATTAAAGAATAATAAGAAACATGATCAGGATCAAACTTTTTAATAAATTTTAAATCTTTATTTATCATATCTTTTGTTTGACCGGGAACGGCATAGAGAAAATCTAAATTCAAATTAAAATTAGATTTCTTAATTAATTGAACGGCTTTTTCAACTACTTCCACTGAATGGTTTCTCCCGAGAAATTTTAACAAGCCTTCATCCATCGATTGAACTCCCATTGAAATTCTCGAGATATGATATTTTTTTAGTATATCCAATAAATCTTGATTAATATCTGAAGGATTCGATTCGAAAGTAAATTCACTCAACTTTTCTAATTTAACGATAGTTGATAATTCCAACAAAAAAGCATCGAGTAAATCCAATTCTAAAGATGACGGAGTTCCGCCTCCGATATAGACAGTTTCACATCTTTCTACCAAATCGCTGAAATACTCCAATTCTCTAACCAAAGCCTGCATGTATTCAACTTTTAAATCATCGTTGGCGACCATTTTAGCAAAGTCGCAATACGTGCAAATTTGATCACAGAAAGGAATATGAATATATAAACCTTTTATCATATTATCACCAGTATTATGTTAACATAATTATCAAAAAATATAAAGTATTTAACTTATAATTATAAAGTGATGAAAAAAACACTCAAGTTAATGAGTGTTTAGTTTTCGTCATCCAAGGATAAGACCGACATAAAAGCTTCTTGCGGAATCTCTACGGATCCGACATTCTTCATCCGTTTTTTACCTTGTTTTTGTTTTTCCAATAACTTCTTCTTTCTGGAAATATCGCCGCCATAGCATTTAGCTAAAACATCTTTACGTAAAGCTTTGATATTGGTTCTAGCAATAATCTTTGAACCGATCGCGGCTTGAATTGGGATTTCAAAAAGTTGACGAGGAATTAGATCTTTAAGTTTTTGACAGATTCTTAAGCCCCTTTGTCTAGCAAAATCCTGATGAACCAAAAATGCTAAAGCATCTACAGGTTCAGAGTTAAGCAAGATATCAATCTTTACCAAATCGCTTTCACGATGGCCGATTACTTCATAGTCAAATGATGCATAACCCTTTGTGTTTGATTTTAAGCGGTTGAAGAAATCATAGATTATCTCTGAAAGCGGCAATTCATATATGATTTCAACTCTGACGTCGGAGATGTAAACCATATCTTTGAAAACTCCCCTTTTATATTGACAGAGTTCCATGACGTTACCTACATAATCGCTAGGCGTGATTATCGTTGCTTTGACATAAGGTTCTTCAATTTTCTTAATCATCTGATTTTTCGGCATCAATGCCGGATTATCGACATCGATAACACTGCCGTTTTCAACATAAACTTTATAGTTAACCGAAGGTGCAGTTGTAATTAGATTCTGATCAAATTCTCTTTCAAGTCGTTCTTGGAAAATTTCCATATGTAACATTCCTAAAAAACCAACTCTAAATCCAAATCCTAATGCACTAGAAGTTTCCGGTTCATAAATAAGTGATGCATCCGATAATTTCATCTTTTCAATTGCGTCTTTTAAGTCTTGGTAATCATCGGCATCAACAGGATAAACTCCTGAATAAACCATAGGTGTCAACAATCTATAGCCAGGCAAAGCCTTTTTGGTCGGATTAACCTTGTGGGTGATAGTATCCCCAACATGAATTTTTTCAATATCTTTAATCGATGCGCTGATCCAGCCGACATCACCGGTAGCTAAATAATCTCGAGAAATTTCTTTAGGCAAGTTAACTCCTAAATCGATAACTTCATAAACGGCATTAGTCGCCATCATCTTGATTTCGTCGCCGACTTTAATCATCCCGTTCATAACTCTTACAAGCGGTATGACGCCACGGTAAGAATCATAAAACGAATCAAAGATTAAAGCTTCTAAAGGATGATCAACTTCACCAACAGGCGAAGGAATTCTTTGAACTATTGCTTCTAGTACTTCTTTAATTCCTTGGCCAGTTTTAGCGGATACTAAAAGACAATCATCGGGATCTAACCCAATGGTATCTGCCAGTTCCTTTTTAACTTTCTCCGCATCGGCGCTTTCAAGATCGATCTTATTAATCACCGGGATGATTTCTAAGTTATTATCTAGAGCTAAATAAACATTAGCCAAAGTTTGCGCTTCTATCCCCTGTGTCGCATCAACTACTAATAAGGCTCCTTCACAAGCAGCTAAAGATCTTGATACTTCATAGGTAAAATCGACATGTCCTGGAGTATCAATTAAATGAAAAATATACTGTTCACCATCTGAACAATCGTATTTTAATTCAACCGAATTCAGTTTTATTGTAATTCCTCTTTCTCTTTCAAGATCCATCGAATCCAAATATTGATTTTTCATATCTCGTGTTTCAACGGAATGAGTAAACTCTAAAATCCTGTCCGCCAATGTCGATTTACCATGATCGATATGGGCAATAATCGAAAAATTACGGATTTTAGCTTGTCTTTTATTCAATTTTTCATTACTCAAATCAATCACCTCACTTTTTATAAAAAAGCATATAAAAATTTATTTATATGCTTTAAAATTCAAATTATCATATAAGCCATGTTCTGTAACTTTTATCGCTAAAAGTCGGCAATCATTTATCTCCGGCATAGCCGTCAGTTAAATGGATTCATTTCTCCTTTAACCGTGCCCCTACCATAATTTGGGTTTCTAGCTTGAGGGGTTTACCCGTTTCACTTCACACATCTTATTATGTGAATTCGTCACTGTGGCACTTTTAAGAATACTCTGGCCTCTTACATCCATTTCTTCGCCGTCACCTTATTAAGGTGCCTAAACTTATTGGTTCGTTTAGCACAAACACTACAGCCATCTCAGGCTGTGCTAGCATGGACTTTCCTAACGCTAATAAATTAACGCTCGATTACCCGATAACTTGAATTAATTATATTATATCATTTTTTTACTTCTTCTAGTATAGCTTTTCTTGATAAGTCAACTCTACCCTTATCATCAACGCCGATAACCTTAACTTCAATTACATCGCCAATTTTAACGACGTCTTCAACGTTTTTAATATGTTTGGTATCAAGTTTAGAGATATGCACTAAACCGTCTTGGCCAGGCCATAATTCGACAAAGGCACCGAATTTTTCAATTCTTACGACTTTACCCATATATTTTTCGCCAACTTCAACTTCTCTGATGATATCTTCAATAAGTTTCATCGCTTTATCAATAAAGTAAGTTTCTTCATGCATTAAGATAATGCGACCGTCTTGTTCGATATCGATTTTAACATTACCGCATTGTTCGATAATTGCGGTGATGTTTTTACCACCAGCACCGATAATATCTCTAATCTTATCAGGAGATACTTGCATAAGTTTAACCTTAGGTGCGTATTTAGAAAGTTCTTTTTTAGGCGCTTGAATAGTAGAATTCATATTTTCTAAAATTTCCATTCTTGCTTTTTTAGCTTGGAATAAAGATTCTTTGAAAATCTCCTTGGTAATACCGGAAATCTTAATATCCATCTGTAATGAACAAATACCTTTTTCAGTTCCGGCAACCTTAAAGTCCATGTCGCCGAAATGATCTTCTAAACCTTGAATGTCAGTTAAAATAGTATAGTTTTCATTGTCTTTAACTAGACCCATCGCAATACCGGCAACTTGTGCTTTAATCGGTACACCAGCGGCCATTAAAGCCATTGAACCAGCACAAATAGTCGCTTGTGAAGATGAACCATTTGATTCTAACACTTCGGATACGACTCTGATTGCATAAGGGAACTCTTCTTCATTAGGTAAAACTTGTAAAAGCGCTCTTTCACCTAAAGCTCCATGACCAACTTCTCTTCTGCCGACAAATCCATAACGACCGGTAGATCCAACAGAAAATTGTGGGAAATTATAATGAAGCATGAATCTTTTACCGTCTTCAACACTTACACCGTCAATAATTTGCGCTTCTCTCAAAGCTCCAAGAGTTACTGTAGCTAAAGCTTGAGTTTGGCCTCTTGTAAAAAGAGCGGAACCATGAGTTCTAGCCAAAAGGTCTATCTCGGAATCAAGCGGTCTGATTTCATCGGTTTTTCTACCGTCAGGACGAATCTTATCTACAGTGATAAGTCTTCTAACTTCATTTACTTGAATTAACTCTAAAGTTTGTTTAGCAAAGTTTAAGTTAGTTTCAATATCTTCTTTTTCCATTGAAGAAGCTTTATATTCTTTTTCTAAGATTTCTAGAATTTCATTTTCAATATCTTCAATCGTATTTTGTCGTTCTAATTTTTCATGAATTGAAACGGCTTTTGTAATTCTACCTGCTTCAAGTTCATGAACACGTTTTTCTAGTTCTTTAGGCGTAACCTTAAGTTCGACTTCGATTCTTTCTTTACCAACTTCAGCAACGATTTCTTCTTGAAAAGCTACTAATTCTTTAATCTTTTCATGAGCGAACATCAAAGCGTCAAGCATTGTGTCTTCATCGACTTCTTTGGCTCCGGCTTCAACCATATTAATAGCATCTTTAGTACCAGCTACCATCAAATCTAGGTCAGATTCTAAAAGTTCTTCAGGATTAGGGTTTAATATGAATTCACCGTTTTTTAACCCTACCATAACCCCAGCAATTGGACCATCAAATGGCGCACCGCCGATAGCTAGAGAAAGTGAAGCACCAAGCATAGCAGTCATTTCCGGAGTCTTGTTAGGATCAGCGGAAAGTACAGTGTTGATAACTTGCACTTCATTGCGGAAACCTTCCGCAAATAACGGTCTTAAAGGTCTATCTATCGCTCTAGAAATCAATGTTTCATGTTCGGTAGGTCTACCTTCTCTTCTTAAAAATCCTCCAGGGATTTTCCCAGCAGAATATAATTTTTCCTGATAGATAACCATCAAAGGAAAGAAATCTTGATTGGTCGGTTCTTTACTTAAAACCGATGCTGATAAAACCGCAGTTTCACCATATCTTACCAAACAAGCACCAGTGGCTTGCTTAGCTAATTGTCCAACTTCTACGATGATATCTGTACCATAAAAGTCTTTTTTGAATACTTTTTTCATTTATTTACCTCATTTCGCTTATAAATACATCTTTTCTAACTAAATATTATACCATATATTTGCTTTTTTTTACATAAATTAAAGAAATAGCACCCGAATCTATCGGGTGCATATAACTTATCTTCTTAATCCTAATTTTTTAATTAAATTAGCATATCTTTCAAGTGAGACTGACTTTAAGTAATTTAATAAACTTCTACGTTTACCAACTTTCATCAATAGGCCTCTACGAGAATGATGATCGTGTTTATGAACCTTCAAATGCTCGTTTAAAAGATTAATTTCTTCGGTCAATAGAGCAACTTGAATTTCTGGAGAACCCGTGTCTCCTTCTTTCAATTGATGTTCAGTTACGATTTCTTTAATTCTTTCTTTTGTTAATGCCATTTTTAAAAATCCTCCTTTTTATCTATCTTACCTAGAACCGAATAAGGCGTTGGAGTGTCGCATTTATCCAGATTTAGGCGCACAAAGTATTATATCATAAGTGATTTACATTATCAAGAATTATTTACTGAAGAATACGGATTATTAAGCAGTTTTTTTAAGCCTTGAATAATTTCATACATCGAATAAGTATCTTGCCTGCAATACTTAAAAAGATTTCTTTCAATACTTTCTTTTTCGACTTTGCTTGAATCAGAAATTTTTAAATAAGCTTTATAAGCTTTAACACCATCGTTTATCAACAAATCTTCATATGCTTCAGGATTGAATAACTTTATCACTTTTTTCAAGGAATAAGAACCCCCTAAATCTGGATGATAAAGATTGTAACTTTCCAAGTCCTTCTCTTCAAACCCTAATGCCAAATAAAATGCTCGATTGATTTTAACGATATCCAACAAATCAAATAATCTGTCGATAATCTTGTTGATTTTATTTTTATATTCTGGGAATTCTTCTTTAAACTCTTCAAATCTCGTCTTTTCAAAAGTTTTATTGTATACGACGATTGAAGAATCATGGTTAGAAAAAATATTTAACATGCTTTCTAGCAATTTCTTTCTTTCATCTTTACTAGGATTAGCGATAAAACTATGATGATTATCATAAATTTTTATATCTTCATCTGGAGTGTTTTGAATATGGATTGAATATTGAAAAACTGATTGCGAGTATGGAGATTCGCCTTTAAATTTGGGAATCGCCCGTGGAACAGCTTCAAAATCAAGAAAATAAAGCGGATATTTTAGTTCACTAAGACCTTTTTGTATCTTGTTATTATGAAAGAATATTGTTGAATTATCAATGCAATACCTCTGCATCAAATGGTTTTGATCATTTAACCAACTGAGCGGAATATCTTGCATCGAAACATAACCGTCGTTCAATAAATCATAGGTATCATGATGAATATTTCCGTGATTTGTAGGTTCTAAAAATCCATAATGAGAGTTAAAATACTCTAAAATAGATGTATCTTTAGGTAAATGAGAATAACAAAACTTAACAAACTTACATTCATTATCTCTATTTCTGCCACAAGCCTTTTTAACAAGTACGCACGGAGTGAAATCATTGAGTTCAATATGGTTTATCATTCTAAATAAAGCTATTTCAACCATCTCATCCAAACCGTCAAGATTAGAGAAATCAAAGATGTGGTAGAGTTTATCACTATAGGAAATACCATCGAACTTATAATCAGAATTCAGCAAAACAAATCGTAATTTATAGCTTTTTAATGGTGAAGATTTTTTTAAAATATAATTTTTCAAAGCAAAAGAAAAAACAATTCTACCTAAGCCTTCAAAATGCGATTTTAGTTTATCCATTTTTTCCTGAAAATTTTTACTTTCAGAAACATTTTTTCTAACTCTGTAGATTCCGTCAGGATTTTTTGTAAAAACTTGATATTTATGACTACCGTCTCTATATTTCAAATTCAAAAATTCTCTAGCACTGTTTGGCAAAACACAATAAACGTACTTTTCATCAACTAAAAAATCATAGTTTTCCGAAAGTGTAATTTCATGTTCAAACTCAAAGGTTAAATTAACATTTTTCCTAATCTCTTTATTCGGATGATAGATATGGCTTAAAAATATATCGCGAAAAAGCGAATTTTCCTCATAAAATTCTTCGTTTAAATAAAGTGCGGTATATGGATCGTTAAGCGCCGCAAATCGACGACAACGATTATAATTTAATACTGAATAAGCGTTGACTAACATGAAATCTCCTAAAGACTAGATTGAGTTGATAATAGCGATAAATTCCCTTTGTAAAATATTTTCACCATGGATGAATTTTGAATAATGCGTGTCTAGTAAATTCAAGGCTTCATCGACACTCATCCAAACTTCATTAATATCTAATAATTTTTCTTCATCAGTTAATTTTTTACTTGTAATTTCATTTCCGACTTCGACGATATAATAGTGACTTTCCCAAGTTTCATCGGGAAAATACTCCTTGATTATTACCGTTTTTTTAACTACTTTTCCTATATAGCCAGTTTCTTCTTCAAGTTCTCTAATAACCGTGATATCGGGAGTTTCATTTTCTTCAATTCCCCCGCCTGGCAGCATATATAAATCGTATTTTTTTGCATGTAAAAGCAATATCTTATCTTCTTTGATAACTATCGCTCTGCTAGAACGATGAGTAAAACTATTTATATCTGATTTAGTTAAATTATCAGCGAATATCTCGATTATCATTCATATCTCCTAAAAGTTTTTTGATCGGTTTGGCAAATAGATCAACTAATGCCCCAACAAACAAAATCATTATAATTGTGTTATACCCCAAATAAAACCAAAACTCTTCATGACTAAATGCTAATCCGACAATCACTGTCAGCAATAAAGCAATAACTTCACCTAAAAGCTTACCTTTGCCAAAAGAAATATTGAATTTATGTGAGATAGCTAAACAGAATTGGTCTAAGGCTGGCAGCGGATAATTGCATAATACAATCAAATTTAAGCCAATAGCGATAAAAATTAAAGCCATAGCTACATAAAGGATATTATATATTAATGCCATTTCACTTACCAAAGGAATAACGAGAATTAAAACATCGATAACAAGTCCAATATAAGCACTTAAAACCAAAGGAAATAACATCCAAATATCTGGTTTTTTCTTTTCCAACAAGTAGGCAACACCTACTAAGACGAGCGCTACAATTGGCGTCAAATAACGGTAAGGTATCAAAAGTCCTTCATGAAAGTTTCTATTCAAAGCATCCCAAGATCCCATTCCTAAATTCGACTGATTGAATAGGGAAACACTGAGACCTAAAAAGCTTAAGCCTAAAAGGTAAATTAAGGGTTTTTTCAATTTTTTCATATTGTTCTTCCTGTATTATATAGGGTAAAAAGCTATCTTTTTGAGATAGCTTATTTTAATGCAATTTTTAATACGTCGTCAAGTTTATTTGCGAAATGAATCTTCAATACGTCTCTTACTTCTTTTGGAATATCTTCAACGTCTTTTTCATTTCCTTCTGGAATCACTATTTCCTTAAGTCCGGTTCTAGCAGCCGCAATTGCTTTTTCTTTTAAACCGCCGATTGGTAAAACCCTACCGTTTAAAGTGATTTCTCCAGTCATGCCCACTAAACGATTAACTTTCCTGTTTGTTAAAATCGATATCAGTGCAGTGGCGATTGTTACACCTGCAGAAGGTCCGTCTTTAGGAATAGCTCCTTCAGGTACGTGAATATGAAAATCATTTTTTTCTAAGATATTTTGATCGATACCCAGAATTTCTTGATTGCTTTTCACGTATGATAAAGCTGTAACCGCTGATTCTTTCATCACGTCGCCTAGATTGCCAGTTAAAACCAGATTGTTCTTTCCTTCATAATAAGTAGCTTCAACTTCTAAAGTATCGCCGCCAGCCATCGTATAAGCTAATCCGGTTACAACCCCAATCATATCGTTTTTCAAAACTTGATTGTTCTTATATAAAGGTTTTCCTAAAAAGTCACTTAAATTATCGATTTTAATCGTAATATCACTTAAGTTGTCGGTTAAGATTTTCTTGATTGATTTTCTGACAATCGAACCGATTAATCTTTCAAGTTGTCTAACGCCAGCTTCTCTTGTATAATCACGAATAATCATTTTGATTGCGCCGTCTGTGATATTAATCTTTTTCTTTTCCAAACCATGACTTGTGATTTGTTTTTCGACTAAAAATCTTTTCGCTATATAAAATTTTTCAATTTCCGTATAGCTTGAAAGCTCAATAACTTCCATTCTATCCCTTAAAGGTGCAGGAATATTTTGTAGGTAGTTAGCTGTGGTTATAAAGAGAACTTGAGATAAATCGTAATCTTCTTCAACATAATGATCGCTAAAGAACTGATTTTGTTCAGGGTCTAAAACTTCAAGAAGCGCTGAAGAAGGATCATTTCGTTCATTCATGACAAGCTTATCGATCTCATCGATTAAAAAGACCGGATTTACAACCTTAGCTTTAATCATTCCGTTGATAATTCTTCCTGGTAAAGCTCCTACATAAGTCCTTCTATGACCTCTAATTTCCGCTTCGTCATGAACACCACCAAGTGATGTTTTAACAAACTCGCGGTTTAATGCATTAGCAATAGATTTAGCTAAAGAGGTTTTACCAACTCCTGGAGGACCTGATAAACAAAGAATTGTTTGCGGATTTTTCCCGGTCAACATTTTAACAGAAAGATATTCGATAATTCTTTCCTTAACCTTTTCTAAACCGTAATGTGCATCTTCTAATTTTTGAATCGCAATATTAATGTCTTTTTCATCTTCAGTTGTTTTTGCCCAAGGTATCGAAATCAAAGTTTCAAGATAGGTTCTAACCACGTTAGACTCAGAAGAATTAGGAGAAAGATACTCGTATCTCTTTAATTCTTTTAAGGCTTTATCTTTAACCTTTGGCGGCATATCGGAAGCTTCGATATCATCTAAGAATTTTTGAGCGTCGCTCTGTTTGGAATCACCCAATTCTTCTTGAATAGCTCGCATTTTCTCTCTTAAATAATATTCCTTTTGATTTTGATCGGTTGATTTTCTAACTGATTCGTTAATCTTATTTTCAATTGATTGTAAAGTCTTTTCTTTTTCAATATCTTCCAATAGATATTTCAAACGTTGGTTGATAGAAACTTCTTTTAAATACTTGATTCTTTCATTCTCAGGAATCCTAAGTTCCGAAGCGATTAAATCAGATAATTGTTCAGAAGTTATACCCTTATTTAAGGATTCTAAAACTCTTTTTGAATCCCTAAAGATAAATTTTGCATTCTCGACGATTTCTTTGGTTACCATCTTTAAGAGAACCTGTTCTTCGTTTAAGTCATCTTGAACTAATACCAAAGAAGTAAAGTCCATTAAATAGAATGGTTCTTTAGCAATTAAATCGTTGATTTTAACCCTTGTGACGGGTTCAAATTTTATCTTATAATTACCATTTGGCAACTTAATTTTAACACTAATTCTAGCTAAAATGCCGACATCAATAAAGTCGGAAAATTCAGGATCTTCTATTGTCGGATTACTTTGAAAAACCAAAACAACATAACCATCTCGATTAGTTTCAGCTTCGACAATCGCATTTTTTGAAAAATCACGTCCGACTTCCACCCTAATATCATTGACAGGTAAAAAGACAATTCCTCTAACTGCAATAACTGGTAAGTGGTCGGAAAATACTTTTCTAGGATTATACATAAACTCACCTCTTGTTTCAAATATTCATCATTCATATTTTACCATAAATAAGAAAAAACTCCTAATATTTTACAAGTTGATTTTAACTAAAACTTAATTTAATTTACCAGTAATATATAAGAGTTTTTTAATATTTTTATTTATTAATTATTTGTTAGCAGATTCAACAATTAATTCCAAAGCTTTTGTGCTAGCAATCTCAGAAATTACGGCTGATTCAGGAATAGCTTGTTTAACTTGTTCTAAAGAAATGTTCTGTGATTTATATTGTTCAACAATCTCAGCGTATTTAGCGTCGATTTCTTCTTTAGTAGCGCTCAAGTTTTCCTGTTTAGCGATTTCATTAATTACAAATTGTTGCGCTAAACCTTTTTTCGCTTGATCTTCTAATTCTTTTTTGTATTCGTCTTCAGTTTTACCCATGTATTGTAAATACATATTGAAATCTAAACCATATTGTTTAATTTGATTCTTAGTATTTTCATCCATGTTTTTAACTTCATCTTGAATCATTTCTTCAGGAATTTCCAATTCAGCGTTTTCAGTAGCTTTTGTAATTACTGTATTTCTTAAATGTTGTTCATTTTGCTTTTCTTTACTTTCTTTAAGTTCATTAAAGATATGTTTTTTGTAAGCGTCAACTGTGTCGATGCCTTCAATGTTCAATTCTTTAACGAATTCATCATTTAAAGTTGGAACAACTCTTTGTTTAATCTCATGAATCTTAACAGCGAAAACCGCTTCTTTACCAGCTAAAGTTTTTTCTTGATAATCTTCTGGGAAGGTTACAACAACATCTTTTTCTTCTTCCGCTGCCATACCTAACATTTGATCTTCAAATCCTGGGATAAATGTACCAGAACCAACAACTAATTCATGATTTTCTGCAGATCCGCCAGGGAATTTTTCTCCGTCAACTGAACCAGAAAAATCAAAAACAGCTGTGTCGTTATTTTCGATAACGCCTTCTTCTTTAAGAACC
>JAVEVN010000098.1:0-4070 GCA_034005025.1 Candidatus Izemoplasmatales bacterium
ATCACCAACACTAATCTTTTGAAGGTAGGTGAATTAAGATGAAAGACTTATTCTTAATCGTCGACGCTACTTCAAGAGGAAATTTTGAAAAACTGACTAGACACCGCGTGCCAGGAGCGATACCTTTCGGGGGTAAATATCGTTTAATCGATTTCACTCTATCTAATTGTAAGAATTCCGGCATTAATAATGTGGCGATATTTCCTTATGGAAATTATCGTTCCTTATCCGATCACATCGGCAGCGGCGATCGCTGGGACTTAAGCAGAAGACATGACGGAATCTTTATCTTACCGCCTAAAAATCTCTCGCTTACCATTGAAAACGAAATAAGTTTTCAAAGAATGTATGAACATCTTGAATATTTTATCAGAAGCAATCAAGAATACGCAATCATCACACCTGCCAATATGGTTTGGAATGTGAATTATTATGATTTCTTAAATGAACATATCGAAAATGAAGCTGATATAACAGAAGTCTTATCTGATGTAAGAAAAGTACTTAAAACTTATATAATATCAAAAAAAATACTTTTAGAATACGTTGAAAATTATGATCAAATTGCTTTTAGAAATCTTTCAGATGTTTTTGATTATGGGCCTTCATTAAAAAAACATACGATTGTAATCGATACTTTTTCCTATAACATAAGTTCTTCAAAAGAACTTTATGAAGCTAATATGCAAATTCTTTTACCTCAAGTAAGAAAAGAACTATTCTTACCTGAAAGACCAATATTTTCTAAAGAAACAATGTCGGCGCCATCACGTTATGGCGATTTCGCTAAAATAAAAAATTCAATTATTGCTTCAGGAGCTGTTATTGAAGGCGAAGTTATAAATTCAATTATCGGTAGAAAAGTAAAAATTCGCTATGGAGCTAAAGTTAAAGATTCAATTATCATGAATCAATCGATTATTGAAGAAGACGCTATAGTTGAATACGCTATTTTTGATAAAGAGACAAAAGTTCTTAAAGGTTCAGTGGTAACTGGAGAAGAAGATGAAATATTTGTTTCTGAGAAAAAACAAATCGTTACAACACATCAAAAACTAGCGATTTTACAAGTCGCATCTGAATGTTATCCATATATTAAAACCGGAGGGTTAGCTGACGTTGTCGGTGCTTTAGCTGAGGAGTTTTCTCGCATCGGTAAAAAATCACAGGTTATCTTACCGCTTTACCCTCAAATTAAAGAAAAATACAATCTTTTACTAGAATTAAAAGTTTCAAATTCAGTTAAATATGGCGATAAATCATATAAAGTAAATCTCTATAGTATTACCAATACTAATACCGTCTATTATTTTGTCGAGTCATATGACTTTTTTGATCGAGATAAAATCTATGGTTATGAAGATGATGGAGATCGTTTTGCTTTCTTCAGCCTGGCAATTCTATCTTTTCTAGATGCTTTAGACGAATATCCTGATTTAATTCATCTCCATGATTGGCATCTTGGTCTTTTACCTTTGATATTAAAAACAAGAGATATTTCAATCAAAACCTTAATGACAATTCACAATATCGAATATCAAGGAATTTATTCATTGGGTATTCTCGGCAAAGTGGGTATTGATAATCCGCTTCAATACACTAGATTAAGTAAACTTAACTTCATGGAAATCGGCCTTAATAATTCGACAAAAATCTCGACAGTTTCGGAAACTTATAAAGATGAACTTCGCTATGAATATTACTCGAAAAACTTAGTAGAAGTTATCAATAAGCGCTTTAGGGATTTTTATGGAATCTTAAACGGAATATCTGAAGATATTAACCCGGAAGATGATTTAGAAATAGCGATGAAATATAATCTTGTAAATGTTTTTAGTGCTAAAAATATCAACAAGGTAGATATGCAAAAGAAGCTTAAAATCAATGTTGGTAAAGAATATTTTGTTTTAGGAATGGTCACAAGAATTGTTGAACAAAAAGGCTTTGACATCATCATTCCAGCCCTTCATCAAATTTTAGAAAATCCGCAAATAGAATTTGTAATCTTGGGTACTGGAGACAGTCATTATCTTGAACAATTAAATAATTTAAAATTGAGATTTCCTGATCGTGTTAGCCTAAATTTAACTTATGACGCTACCAATCCACAATACATTTATGCGGGAGCTGACGTATTTTTAATGCCTTCAAGGTATGAACCTTGTGGAATTGGACAAATGATTGCTTTGAAATACGGAACGATTCCTATCGTTAGACAAACTGGCGGTTTGAATGACACTATCGATAATTTCGATAGTTCATCTAAACGAGGAAATGGGTTTAAATTCTTTAATTATGACACAAGAGACCTTTTGTTCCAATTAAATAATGCTTATAACTTATTTGAGAATCAACCTGATGATTGGAGACAAATAATCATCAATGCTATGAACTCCAAATATTCTTTAAGCGACTCAGCTAAAAAATACTTAGAACTCTATCAAATGCTGTAATATGAAAACGATGCCATAGTCAGGAAATATTCTAAAAAACTCTAAAAAATGATATAATAACTATCAAGAGGTGGTACTATGAGAACAGGTGTTTTTAAAACTAAAGACAGTTTTACAAAAGCCTTTAAGGAAAGAATAAAAAAGACATATTATAAAGACATCTCTGATTCAACCATCAGAGAAAGATACAATATATTAGGAACTTTGGTAAAAGAAGAAATAGCTAAAGATTGGTTAAATACTGAAAAAATCATTGAAAACAGCAATGAGAAAAAAGTTTATTATTTTTCAATGGAATTTTTATTAGGAAGACTTATTACTAACAATTTGATGAATCTTGGCATCAGAGACGTATGTGATGCTGGATTTAATGAAATGGGTTATGATTTGAATGAAGTTGAAGACTATGAATCTGATCCGGGTCTTGGTAACGGTGGTTTAGGTAGATTAGCTGCTTGTTATTTAGATTCAATGGCGTCATTAGGAATTTTAGGTTATGGTCAATGTTTAAGATATCGCTATGGATTATTCCGTCAAAAAATCAAAAACGGTTACCAAGAAGAACGTCCTGATAACTGGTTAAATGATGGTTACGTTTGGGAGATTAGAAGACAAGAACAAAGCGTCGATATTCCTTTCTTTGGTCATGTTAATTGGGAAAATGGCAAGATGGTTTACCATCCGCAAGAGCTTATTAGAGCCGTGCCGTATGACGTGCCAATTGTTGGCGATAACAATCATATCGTCAATTACTTAAGGTTGTGGAACGCTGAACCTGGCAAAAAATATCCAGAAAATAAATCGCCATTTGAATATGAGAGCGAACTTCAAAAAATCTCAGGATTTTTATATCCTGACGATACAACTTTTGAAGGTAAACAATTAAGAATCAAGCAACAATATTTCCTCTCAGCTTCTGGCGTTAGAAGTATTGTCAACGAACATAAAAATAAATATAAAACCTTAGATAATTTGGCTGATCATGTAGTTATGCATATCAATGATACACATCCGACTTTAATTATTCCAGAATTGATGCGAATCTTAATCGATGAAGAAAATTATGAATGGGTTGATGCTTGGAACATCGTTACGAAAGTAGTAGCTTATACAAACCATACAATTTTGGCTGAAGCTTTAGAAAAATGGCCAATCAACATCATGCAGCCATTACTTCCTAGAATCTATCAAATCATCGAAGAAATTAATAGAAGATTCACTTTGGATTTACTGGAAAAATACGGATACGAAAAAGATGATTTAATTCGTCAATTAGCTATTATCGGTGACGGTGTAGTGAGAATGGCGCATCTTTGTATCGTCACAAGTTTCTCCGTTAACGGTGTAGCTAAACTTCATACAGATATCTTAAAAAATATTGAAATGAAGAAGTTTTATGATCTTTATCCAGAAAAATTCCATAACGTAACCAACGGAATAACTCATCGCAGATGGTTATTGCATTCAAATAAAGAATTATCTGAGTTAATTACTAAAAAAATTGGTTCTGGATTTAAGAAAAAACCTCAAGAATTAGAAAAATTGTTGAAGTTTGTTGATGATAAAGAATTCCAAGAAGAATTCTTAAAAGTTAAATTTTTGAAAAAGAAAGCTTTA
>JAVEVN010000099.1:0-4016 GCA_034005025.1 Candidatus Izemoplasmatales bacterium
GGCGTCAAATTTTCCAATTCCCTACCTGGTCGATGTAACAATACTTTTTTTAATTCTCCTATTTCTGATTTTACATTCAATAAATTCATAAAGCACCTCTCTTAATCAATCGGTTTAAATTCAGCGGTAAAGTGCCTAAGAATCGGCGATTCATATGTGAACTCTAAACCTTTTAATTTTGGCCCTCTTTTAGCAACTTCTATCAAACATTCCGCAACATAATTTAAATGCTCTAACGTATAAGTTCTTCTTGGAATAGTCAATCTTAAAAACTCTTTATCAGCCTTTAAGTTTTCATGAGTATCCGGATCTCTACCCAGTAACAATGATCCTATTTCTACTGCTCTAATTCCACCTTCTAAATAAAGTTCGTTACAAACTACTTGGGCCGGAAATTGATTGTATGGAATTTGTGGACAGATAGCTCCGCAATCAACAAACACTGCATGACCGCCAGTCGGATATTGAATTGGGACTCCCCCCGCTCTTAATTTATCGCCTAAATATCTAATTTCATCTAATCGATATTGTAAGTAATCTTCTTCTAAAGCTTCTTTCAATCCGATAGCTAAAGCATCCATATCTCTTCCGGTTAAACCGCCGTAGGTTGGGAAACCTTCCATCGGTATTACTCGAATTTGGCATAACTTAAATAAATCTTCATCTTCTTTAATAGCAATAAGACCACCGATGTTTACTAACCCGTCTTTTTTGCTTGACATCAAGAACACATCGGCTAAATCGAACGTTTCTCTAGCGATTTCTTTAACGGTCTTATTTTCATACCCTTTTTCTCTCAATTTAATAAAATATGCATTCTCCGCATATCTAGCTCCATCAATAACAACTGGTATATTATTTTCTTTGGCTATTTTAGCTACTTCTTTCATATTAGCTAAAGATACCGGTTGACCCCCAGCAGAGTTGTTGGTAATTGTTAATATAATTGCAGCAACATTCTCTTTTTTCTTTTCATGAATTAATTCTTTTAATTTTAAGATATCAAAATTACCCTTAAAAGGATAATCTAAATTTAAATCAAAACATTCTTTACAGACGCAATCAATCGCTCTACCACCAGCTAATTCAACATGAGCTCTAGTAGTATCAAAATGAATGTTGCTAATAACATACATTCCTTGACGTTTGATTAAATTTGGCAAGGCCACTTGTTCAGCGCCTCTACCTTGATGTGCAGGAATTACATATTTATATCCAGTGATATCTTTAACAGTTTCTTCAAGACGATAAAAGCTTCTCGAACCTGCATAAGCTTCGTCGCCCATCATTAAAGCTGCCCATTGAAAATGGGACATAGCTCCTGTTCCAGAATCGGTTAAAAGATCGATAAAAACATCTTCTGATCTTAATCTGAAAGGATTAAAACCCGCTTCTTTTAGTCTTTTTTCTCTTTCTTCTTTGGATATTAGTTTAATTGGCTCGACCATCTTAATCCTAAATGGAGGCAGTGAATATTCTTTCATAAAAACAATTCTCCTTTATATTTTTTTATGGTTATGAAAACCCTTTCTTACTATAACAATTATACTATAAATACCTAGTTTAGTAAATGATAGATTGGATTAAAAAAGATTAGAACAAAACGTCCTAATCTTTAAATATTTTATCTCTATGAAATTTATAGATTTCAATCATATGACCGATGTTACCTTCACCGGCATATTTTTCTAGATTGAAGAAATTCTCATTTATATCCATCCATATGAGTTTATGAGCTTCTTCGATAAGTAAGATATCTTTATCTAATCTTCCAATAAAGACAAACATCTTCATATCGATTATTTCCCAAGAAAACTCCATAAATGGAATTAATTTGATGTCGTTATTATTTATACCTGTTTCTTCAAACAATTCTCTATAAGCACTACTTAAGTAATCTTCATCTTTTTCAATTTTTCCGCCAACTAAATTGTATTTGCCTTTATAAGGATTTTTAGAGCGATAACACATCAATACTTTGTCTTCAGTTTTGTTTAGCACAAGTATCAAATTAAATAATTTCATTAAAACCTACCAAATCCAATGATAAATAAGATACGTTAATAAGCTTATAGTAGTAGATAAGAAAGTTCCCCAGATTAAATCAACGATTGTAACTGTGATAGGCCAATCTTTTAAAGTGGCTAAATTTGTTAAATCGTAAGTTGCGTAAGTCATGAATCCAAAGATAGCTCCAGTTAATAAAACCTTTCCTAAATCTTTAGCTTCAATCCCTTCTTTTAAGAAGAAGACCAAACCCACTATGAATAGTAAATAAAATATTAAAGCGGCAATAAAATTAGGCTTTTCCGCCATTAAATGGCCGATTTGGCTCTTATAAAACTTCGGAGCGATCAATCCTAGCCATAAAGCGTCAACCGCCAAAAACACTACAAATGCAATTGCATACATCTTAATAAAAATCATTATCTTTTCCTCTTTTCTATTTTATCCATTTTTTTTACATAAGTTTCAATATCAAATTTTCTTTTTAACCCATTATCATTCATATATCTTAATTTACCAAATACCGGTCTTTCCGTCCAGGCTCTATCGTGCTTTCCAAAACACCAAGCTACTCCGCAATATCCATTAGGAGTTAGTCCGTCTATAAAATAATAGTTATTTAGTTCAATAGCTGTTTCATAAGCTTCTTTGTAAGAACTAGACCATTCAATGATTTTTTTACACCAATACATTCGCATATAGGAATGCATTCTTCCTAGATAAACCATCTCTTTCATCGCTGCATTAAAATATTTATCATGAGTATTGAAATTGATGTAATCTTCTTTTTTATAAATGTAATCTCTTTTATCGTTGATGTGTCGATCCATTGTATTATAAGCCCAGTCATAAGTGATGTAATTAAAATCATCATAAGTCGGATTATAATAAACAAAATTATAAGCCAACTCTCTTCTAACGATGAGTTCCTCTAAAAAACTTTCTTTGTTTTCAGATTTGATTTTTCGCATTTCGTTATAGATTGAAACTGGCGATACAAATCCATATTTTAAATAAGGGCTCAACAATGAAGTTAATTCTAATGACGGATCATTATGCAAATCATATTTTTGTAATTTGTTACTTATAAAATCTTGTAAAACCTCGAAAGCTTCTTTTTCAGCTAAAGTTTTATTTTCATTTTCTAAGACTTCTTCGCGGTAATCATCCAATTTAGAATTTATCTTATTTCTTATTGTTCTGGCGGAATATTCCTCTTTATCAGAAGCTACCTTTACCGGAACAAATACATTGGATTCCACGGCATATAAATTTAACTTATCTTTAAAAGCAATTCTTTTAATTTTTTCTAAGAAATTTAAATCAAATCTTAAATATAGTTTATCAATAAAGATTGCTTTAGCATCTTTTAAGATGTTCTCTAAATTTTCTTCGCGATCAATCTCAAAAACATCCCTTGCATATTCTTTTAATTTATCTTTTAAATCTTTAGTTTTTTCAAAAAAGAATTCATAATTTTGATTGTTTAACTCATATGGTTTAACTATATAAATATCCAAAGGTAAATTATTTTTTTTAGAATAATTATTCGCTTCAAACAAAGAGTAGTTATTCTTTATTCTGAAAGTTTTAGTCATAAGGTAAATACATTTTTTACCTTCATTTTGATATTCAAATATAACGTCTGTTCGACTCATATTTATTCTTTTGGAAACCAAGGAATAAATGCGTTAGTCTTTTTTGCGTATTCATCCCAGCCTTCAGTTTCTTTCATTTTCCTTTCAAGCAATGGCACACCGCTGACAAATCTTAATAGATATGTAATTACAATCGGACTAATAACAGCAACATATTTCCAAAAATCTGCACTATCCATACCGATTACAATTATGAATATTCCCCACCACATAACGACTTCACCAAAATAATTTGGATGTCTAGTATATTTCCATAATCCGGTAGTCATCAATTTTTGAGTTTTATTTTTATTAGCAATATGATTTTTTAATTGTCTATCGCCAACAACTTCAAAGAAAGAGCCAATTAAC
>JAVEVN010000100.1:0-4006 GCA_034005025.1 Candidatus Izemoplasmatales bacterium
AAAGTTAATAAATGAAAATAATAAACACCACCTATAAATTATCAGGTATGAGCTGCACATCTTGTGCTCAGAGCATTGAATCATATTTGAAAACGACAAAGGGCGTCAATGAAGTCAATGTAAATTATGCTAATGATAGCTTGCTGATTGAATATGATAGCGATGAAATCAAAGAAGAAGAAATCTTTTCAATCATTAGAGATTTAGGTTATGACGTATTAAAAGAAAATCTTGATACGCCAATTACTTTTCTTGTTGAAGGAATGTCATGTGCATCGTGTGCAAACACAATTGAAGAAACGCTTAAAAAAATTGACGGTATAACAGAAATAAACTTAAACATCGTCAATGACAAACTATCATTAAAATATGATAAACAAAAAATTAAAGCTTCACAAATTCAAAAAGAAATAGATTCAGTGGGATATAAGTTAATAATTCAAGAAGAAAAAACAAATGCAATTGATATTGAAACCAAAAATAGCATAATCGCCAAGAAAAAGGTTATTATATCTAGCATAATTGCTGGTTTAATGATGATTTTAATGTTGGTAAATATGTTTTTATGGACTGTTCCAGGTTATCTTTATATCGTTGCTTTAATGGGATTTCCGGTAATATTCATAATCGGGAAAAACGTTCATATAAAAAGTCTGAAATCACTTAAAATAAAAAAACCAAATATGGATGTCTTGGTTTCTTTAGGTTCTGTTCCACCATATTTAGTTGGGCTTATGGGACTTTTCTTTCCAATTACGACCTTTATTGAAATGGCAACAATGATTATGACCTTGCATTTAATAGGAAAATATTTAGAAACTAAAGCAAAAGGTAAAGCCTCACAAGCTATCAAGAAATTGTTGGAAATAGGCGCTAAAAAAGCGAGAGTTTTACTTAACGGTAATGAAGTTGAAGTTTTAGTTGAAGAGTTATCTATCAATGATATAATGCTGATAAAACCAGGTGAAAAAATACCGATGGATGGAGTTATAACTGAAGGAGAATCAACAATCGATGAATCTTTAGCCACCGGAGAATCTTTGCCTGTGAAAAGAAAAGTCGGTGATAATGTCATTGGCGCCACCGTAAATAAAAACGGTTATATCAAGGTAAAAGTAACTAAAATTGGCGATGAAACATTTTTAGCGCAGATTATAAAAATGGTTGAAGCTTGTCAAGGATCGAAAGTTCCGATTCAAGAATATGCGGATCGAATCACCGGTATTTTTGTTCCAGCAATTTTAGGTTTAACACTTTTAACATTTATTTCATTCAATGTATTTTCCAGTTTCCATTTATCAATCTTAAATGTATTTGATAATATTTTTCCTTGGATAAACACAACCCAAAGCACTCTATCATTAGCTTTTGTTACAGCTACAGCGGTTTTGGTTATAGCTTGTCCTTGCGCTTTAGGGTTAGGTACACCTACAGCATTAATGGTTGGAAGCGGAAAAGGCGCAGAAAACGGGATCTTAATTAGAAATGGCGAAGCTGTGCAAACTCTTAAAGACATAAAAGCAATCGCTTTTGATAAAACCGGGACTCTAACTATTGGAAAACCACAAGTTACGAAAATATTAGCAAATGATAAAGAAAAAGCATTAAAAATAGCCGCTTCATTAGAGGTGAAATCTGAACATGTTCTTGCTCAAGCGATTATTAATAAAGCAAAGGAATTAAATATCAAATTAGAAGATGTAAAAAACTTTTCTGCTATTAGCGGAATGGGAATTAAAGGAATTATCGACAAAGATGAATATCTAGTGGGAAATATTAGGTTGTTTAATGATAATCCGCAAATTGAAGAAAATATCAAAGACATTGAAAGGCTTGAAGAAGAAGCTAATACTGTTATAATTATCGGTACAACAAAAGAGATTTTAGGAATTATCGCGATCGCTGATGAAATCAAACCAGAAGCTAAAGATGTTATCCTAACGTTAGAAAAGATGGATATTAAAACGATAATGATAACCGGTGATAATGAAAAAACAGCGAAAGCAATCGCTAAAAAAGCGAATATATCAAACGTGGTAGCGCAAGTCTTGCCGGAAGGAAAAGTTGAAACGATAAAAAAACTTCAAGATGAGTACGGATTAGTTGCCATGGTCGGAGACGGTATCAATGACGCCCCATCATTAAAACAGGCTAACGTAGGTATTTCTTTAGGAAGCGGAACTGATATCGCTATTGAATCAAGCGATGTAACCATCGTAAGCGGTAATCTTATTTCAGTCGTTAAAGCTTTAGTTTTATCAAGAGAAATCTTCAAAAAAATTAAACAAAATTATTTTTGGGCATGGTTTTATAACGCTTTAGCAATACCATTTGCTGCTCTTGGGTTATTGCATCCGATGATCGGTGCTTTAGCGATGAGCTTAAGTAGTTTAAATGTTATTTATAATTCTTTAAGACTTAAAAAAATAGATTTAAAAAAGCCGTTGGAGGTAAATTATGAAACACGATAGAACCAAATCATTAAATCTCTTAAAAACCGCTAAAGGACAGATTGAAGCTGTAATTAGAATGACAGAAGAAGATCGATACTGCGTCGATATTGCCAATCAGATTTTAGCTGTTGAAGCTCTGCTTAAAAAAGCTAATTTAATTATCTTAAAAGATCATTTAAACACCTGTGTTAAAGACTCTCTAGAGGACCAAACATTCCAAGAAAAAACTGATGAAATAATCGGTATCCTTGACAAATATATGAAATAAAAAAAGTCCCTTTTTCTGAAAAAGGGGCTTTCTATTTATTTGCTAATTTTTTTAATATATTTTTTGCAGTTTCTTGATACCAAGAACTCAGATATTTTTTTAATGATTCTTCGATAAAATGGTTATAATTTGAGTTATTTTGTCTTAATAAAAGGGTTAAACCATTTCTCAACAAAACAGTCTTTCCTTTCCAAAGATAAGCCATATTTTCATATTTAATCTTGAATTCTTTCTCGCTTAAGTTAAATAAGTCTTCTATTGAGACTCCCTCTTTTCCCGAAAGCTCAAAACTGTTAAAATTACTTGATTTCAAAGATATGTTTTTAGGACAAATCAATTGACAAATATCACAACCAAAAAGACAATAGTTAGCTTTAATTTCCGAATCGTTTAAAACTTTTTTCTCTTGATTAAAATAAGAAATGCAGTTTTTATAATCATAGCCATTTTCTGACAAAGCATTTGTCGGACAAGCGTCGATGCATATTCTGCAATCACCGCAACTATCGCTATTTTCTAAATAGATTTCTTTCAAGTCATCAATGTTTAAGAAGACCATTCCTAAAAAGAAAAAACTTCCGTAATCCTTATTGATTATCAATTGATTTTTACCGAAAAAACCAAGTCCTGATGCTAAAGCAGCTAAGCGATCATTATGGGGATGATTGTCAACTCCTAACTCATATTTATAATCAAAATTACTCATAACTTTTTTAATTTTATCTTTCATCACTGTATGATAATCAGTTCCAAAAGTATAAATTGACCCATATAATGTATCATTTGTAGATTTTAATACTCTTTTTGGATAAGCTAAACCTAAAGCAATAATTTTGTTATATGAAACATTAGGTATAGAGATTCCATATTCTTTTGAAAGTTTTACATATCGATCGCTATCGATGATAGAGACAAGATCAAACTCATTCTTAAAGGCTTGATATAATGTTTCAATAGCCAAATTATCACCTCCTAATCTAAAGTCTCACTTTATTTTAACACAAAACCAATTTCTTATATTACAATTCTTTAACAATAACAGAATTTTGATAAAATATAATGAATATAAATCATTAAAATCAAATATCAATAGGAAAATAAACATCTGTGATATATTTACTAAAAAGGAGGCTTATATGTTTTTAACTGCAATCGAAAACCTTACAGCATTTTTACCATATATAATATATGTTGCCGCAGTCGTGGGAATTAGTTACCTGATTACTTTTTTTATCGCTAAGAAAAACAAAAAATTAATTTTTATACTACCTTTAATATTCTTAGT
>JAVEVN010000101.1:0-3987 GCA_034005025.1 Candidatus Izemoplasmatales bacterium
TCCAACGAATGTATAACCTGTTCTTAATGTAGGATCAGTTAATGTGATTGTTGGGGTTTCAATTGTGTAGTTAGCAGGATTTGAATGAGTTTGAGTAAATAAGTTTTCATAAGTAATTGTATATTCATTAGCTAACCAACGAGCATATAAACTCAAATTACCAGTTGTTCCTGCATCAATTGTTGTAACTTGATTTCCATCTGTTTGTGCGTCAAACCAACCTACAAATGAATAGCCAATTCTTGAAGTTGGATTGGTTAAAGTAAAGGAATTCGTTACATTATAAGATGTCCTATTACTTGTTTGTGAACCAAACAAATCGTTGTAAGTTATTGTATAGGTAACTAAATTCCATTTAGCGTAAAGTTCTACACCATTTAGAGGCATAGTATAATTAACTAAATTAATTGGGTTTCCAGTTCCTTCAGCATTCAAATACCAACCGCCAAATTGATATCCCAATCTAGTCGGTTGAGTAGAATAATTAACTGAACTTTCATAAGGAGCTGATACAATATCTGTAGTTTCTTCACCAGCAAATACTCCACCGTTTCCATGTAGAGTTATATTATAGTTATTAGCTTCTAAAATAGCATTTACTTCTAAGTTGGATGTTACATTAGTAAAATCAACGTCCCATTCAACAAAAGTATAACCATCAACTGTAACAGTTGGCGGTGTTGCGTCTTGTCCGTAGATTACTTCTTCAGATTTAACTTGCATACCTTGAACTCTAAAAGTTACAAGATAAGCAACTGGTGAAAACAATACGGTTATTTCCGTATCTTCTTCTACAATAAATGTACTTAAGTCTTCAGAATAACCAACAAAAGTGTAACCTAGCTTAGATGGATCAGTTTCTGGACCAATCGCTTTTTCGCCATGATTTACAGTTTCAGTGTGATATAAATTACCAGTTTGATCAACAAATGTAACTGTATATGTCTTCAAGACATAAATTGCATTAATCGTCATGTTGGAAGTAATTCGAGTATTTTCGTTAAAATCCCAACTTGAATCATATCCCTCTTTAATTGGAATAGCCGGAATATCTTCTATCAACTCGCCATGTTGCACAGGAACTGTATCAACTAATTCTGAATCAGCATAAAACTCAACAGTATAATAAATAGGAGCCCAGTATGCATGAAGAGTAAGATCACTTGCCCCCATTCTTGTTCCTTCAAAACGAGTTGTAAATTCAGCATCTTGATACCAACCGCCGAAGGTAAATCCTTCTTTCACCAAATTACTAGGAATAGATATAGTAGTTTGATAATTAGCAGTAATCGGATCAATTGTTGTATCGTTATAAGTTTCAAAACTAATAGTATACTCATTAATCTCCCATTGTGCATAGAGCGTAATATTTCTAGTAGCTCCCTCTTCAAAATCAAAAAGATTTTCATATGTTTCTTCAGTATACCATCCTAAAAACGTATACCCTTCTCTTACAGGTGTAGGTTCTTCTATTTCCGTCAATTGAGTAATTTCAATAGCACTAATCGGAACTCCACCTTGAACATCAAAATTAATTGTTACTTGACGGCCACCACATGAAGCTAAGAAAAGGCCAATCAATATAAATGCAAATGTTAAAAATTTTCTTTTCATAATCTTTCTCTCCTCAAATGTCAGGAACTATAATAACATCTGGAGTTTTGAACCAGAGTGTTATTTCGTCGAAATTTTGACTGTTTTTATCTGTTATTTTTATTGTTATAGTGCGTTTCTGCGCTATTGATTCCAAATCGTAAATCACATATATTTTATTCTCATCTTGCAAAACTTGTAAGCTAATTCCCGGCGACGCTGTCGATGCGACAATATCAACGTTAGCGTTTTCCGGCAAAACAATATACTCAATGACATAGATATTATTTTGATCGTTGATAATATCGGTAACATTTTTAAACTTATCACCGTCATCATTTACTTCATCATATTCTGAAACTACAACATTCTCGGCTTCAACATTGCTAGCATTCTCAGGTAAAGTACCCCAAACGGCAATTAACATAACCGAGAATAAACTAAAGACAAGCACGAGAATCAAAGAGATTTTTTTATTCATAATAGTACCCCTTAATATTCAATATCATCAAAATAAGCTTTTAAGTAAGTTTGGAACGAATAAAGTCTCCAAACTAAGAAGCCAACCGCTAAAGCTATCATGATATACCAACCGATTTCTTTTAAGAAAATAAATGCTAAAACGCTAATAATCGCAAAGAATATTGAAACCCATAAGCCAAATGTAAGTGACTTTGCAATATTATCATTATTAGATAGAGAGCCTGTAGCTGCATAATCTGATAATTTAGGTGATAATATATCAATCTGGAAAGACCAGAAAATATGACCCGAATTCACTAATACCACAAAAACGAATAACCACCAAATATTTTCTTTAGGAAAGACCGGTAAAGCCTGAGAAAATAATATAAAACTAAGACCTATCATCAATGTTGTGAAAAGAATATTGAAAGTTAGTTTTGCCCAAGCGATTCTTGAAGTATTATAAGGTGCGGTTTTAAGCAAAACGAATTCATAACCTTCAGTTGTTATCGCTGTAGCCGAAGCTGTATTTGAACTGGTAACAATCAATAAAGTAATCAGTACATTCAGTATCAATACAACTTGATTACCAAATGAAGATCGATTCATTCCCATATAAATGTAATTTAATACATACATGAAAAAAGGTAAGGTCAAAAGCAAAGCATAATTACTTAAAAGTTCATTTAAAGATCTTCTTGCTATCGTGAACTCTTTTAAAAAGAAAGTAAAAAATAATGATTTTGTTTCAACAGGTTTAGATTTCTGTTTTTTAACTATCGTATTCTCTAAAGATGTCGACATCAACCTAAAATATACCGGCTTAGAAACAAAATAATTTAACGCTACTAAACCAGATACCGCCACTAAAAGAATCAACAAGTTTAAAAGATAATTAAATCCGAACAACATTTTTCCAATAACTGTATATATCGTTCCGTAATTAGCAATCCTTTGAACAAAAAGTGTTAATGAAACAACAAAACGATTATATAGCTGGACAATTCTTATTGGTGTTGGTATTTGATTTACCAATAGATAAGTTAAGTAAAATAATCCTAATACGAACATCAATGTCAAAATAGCTGAAATTAAATTATGTCTTTTTAAGAAGTTCATCATCCCGGTTAAAGGCATCGATATTGTTGCGGAAATACCTACGGAAATTATCGGCAACATAAATAAGATTATTATGATACTGAAATAATATAAGACGCCTAGGCCAGAAATAAAGCCAAATCCTATCAAGATTGGTATAAGTATAAACAGATTTCTGACAAACTCATTAATATAATAAACCAATAATTTTGATATGAAAATTTCATCATTCTTAGCTGCTAAAGAAAATAATATCTGATTATCTTTACTATGATATAAATCACTAATCAAACCAATGGTCGAAACCGTTATGTTTAATCCTTGGGTTAAGATTAAGATAAATATCATCAAGAACTCATTAACAGGGATATAAAGAATATTCTTTAATACATGCAAAAGCAATGATACCAAAACTGTTATTGCAATAACTATAACTGCTCTGATCGCAAAATGACTATATATCCTTTTAGAGCCTTTAACGTAAAGTCTTGATTTATTGCTCAACTGCAATAAAGTCAAGATTTTAATTCTCTTAAACATTTTCAGCCTCAATAGCCTTTTTGTTTATTCCTCTCATATATAATTCTTCTAATGAAAGGTTTTTATCTTTAAGAATGTTTATATCGTAAATTCCGGTTAATTCTCCTTGAGTAATAACGGCTATTTTAGTACATATTTTTTCAACTACTTCAATTACATGGCTTGAGAAAAAGACGATGTTTCCTTTTTTAGCATGTTCTCTCATAATTTCTTTAATCTCAAAAGATGAAATCGGGTCTAAACCAGTTAAAGGTTCATCCAAGATCCAAACCGGTGGTTCGTGAATCAATG
>JAVEVN010000102.1:0-3956 GCA_034005025.1 Candidatus Izemoplasmatales bacterium
AAAAACTCTCTTGAATGTCTTTTTGGTTGAATCGGATAGTCATCTAAACTATCTCCTTCCAATATAATTTCTTTAGCTTTAACTTCAAATGGTTGTTTCATATCGGGAGTTAATACAACTTCACCTTTTACAATAATAGAAGACCCAACTCTAAACTTTGATACTTCTTTAAAATTTATAAATGAGTTAACTTCGTAAACCACTTGAACGCTATCAAAAGAAGTCCCATCATTTAAATCGATGAAACCAAATTCTTTCTGAGAACGGTTATTTCTAATCCATCCGTTAATTTCAATGTTTTGATTTTTATAATCTACATATTTCTTATATAAATCTCTAATATCTATCGCCATAAAAAATCTCCTTTTAAAATTCTCTTTCTTATCTCTTTTGGGTGTTTTTCAATCGCATATCTAAGCATTGTCCTTGGCATTTTTTGGTAATTGACTTCAATATATTCATTGAGCATAGCAATATCTTTTTTTCCTAATTCTCTTAACATCCATCCGCATGCTTTATGAAGTAAATCATGTTTTTCATCAATTAGATTATCAGTAATATCCAAAGTAATCTCTAATATATTTTTATCTATTAAGAACCAAGTAGCTACAATGCTAATTCTTTTATACCATAAATTATCTGATAATGATAGTTCGTATAATAAAGAATAATCTTCTATATTATAAAAATATCTCCCTAAAATGTTGGCTGCGGATACATCGACTAAATCCCAATTATTAACGTATATTAAATTATTTAAATAAAATTCAACAATATCTTTTTGGTTTATTTGATTTTCTTCTTTCATTTGGTAACTTAAAATTAACAAAGCTAGAAGTCTATGTTCATGAATTTTATCTTGAATTAAATTTGTTAGTTCTTCTTTGGTTATTTCATCTTTATATTTTTTTGCAAGATTTCTTAAATCAGGAAGATTTATACCAACAAAATAATCGATTTCCCCTTCAACATAATTTTCTTTATGAAAACGAGTTTTAGTTACAGGATTTTTAACTTGATATAATGCTTTTAGTTCCTTTTCTAACATACAGACCTCCTTAATAAAAAAACGCCCTTTTATCTTATAAAAGGACGAATTATTTCCGTGGTACCACCTTAGTTCCGATTAATATCGGCGCTTTAATCTTTAACGCAAGATTTACGGACAGTTCTACTTAAATTTCTTCTGTCTTTCATGGGCGTTCTTCGTAATAAGATTTATTCTGAGGCTTACACCGTCCCCCATTCGCTTTAATAAAAATTCTTATTCTACTCTTCCAATCATCAATTTATTTTATTATATCACAATTGTTTTCTTTGTAAAGATTGGTTACTGTCTTTCGTATGTGAATAGAGTTGAAACTCCTTGATCATCAATGATATTAATGATTCCTTGTCCTAATAGTTCGTGAATTGAAAGTTGAACTAATTTAGGAAAATGCTTTTCTTTTGGTAATTCTATAGTGTTTGTACAGATTACTTCTTTTATTGGCGCTTCCATCAATAAGTCGATAGCGTTTTTAGAGAAAACCGGATGGGTACAACAAGCGTAAGTGTCTTTAGCTCCAGCTTCAATTAAAGCATTAGCAGCAGCGAATATCGAACCTGCGGTGTCAATCATGTCGTCTACGATAATACAAGTTTTTCCTTTGACTCTACCGATAATATTCATTACTGCAGCAACATTTGGTTCCGGTCTCATTTTATCGATAATAGCAATTGGAGCTTGTAAAATATTAGCTAAATCTCTAGCTCTAGCTACACCGCCATGATCAGGCGAAACCACACAGATATTCTCCAATTGTTTTTGTGAGATATAATTGGAAATTATTGGTAATCCTCTAAAATTATCAATTGGTATATCGAAAAATCCTTGAATTTGCGGAGCATGTAAATCCATTGAAATGACTCTTGCGGCTCCAGCTGTTTCCAGCAAATTAGCTACTAGTTTAGCTGAGATAGGTTGTCTAGCTTTTGCTTTTCTATCTTGCCTAGAATATCCGTAATAAGGGATTACTACGTTTACTTCTCTAGCGGAAGCTCTCTTTAATGCGTCTATCATAATTAACAGTTCCATGATATGCTCATTTACCGGATTGCAGGTTGATTGAATAACGAAAACTTTATGACCTCTAACAGTTTCGGGTATATTGATATTAATCTCACCGTCTGCAAAACGTGTAACTTCACATCCGCTTAAAGGAATTCCGATATAATCAGCTATGTCTTGAGCTAGTTGAGTATTAGAACTAAGAGCAAATAATTTTACTTTTGAACCATGAAAAACAGCCATAAGAAACCATCGCAATATTTAATATTGCTTTCCTTTCTTTTTTAAATCTTATCATCAATTATATTATACACTATAACTATTAAAGTCTCAATTGTTGATTAAATAAAAAACGCTGACTTATTCGTCGGCGTTTTTTTCTTCTTCATTATTTATTTCTGGCTCTGGCAAAGTTTGAAAAGTTTCTAAAACCGCTTTTTCAATCATAGCCCTAGTTTCACTGTTAATTGGATGTGCGACATCTTTATAATCGCCGCTTGGCATTTTACGACTTGGCATCGCAACAAATAGACCATTTTTTCCCTCAATGATTCTCAGTTCATGTACAACAAAGCAGTTGTCAATAGTAATGGCAGCTACACCCACTAATCGATTGTCGCCATTAATTCTTTTCGCACGTACCTCTGTAATCTTCACACTACCACCTCTTTCGTCAAATTATATCATTATTATTTTTATTATTTCAATAGGGTAAAGCAAAAAATTACAAAAAGTTATAGGTTTTTACGAAATATCTATCCTTAAACTCCTCGATAAATTGTGATAAATCAGTAGATTTTTCGGTTAACTTAATAAAAGTCGATCCCGAACCTGTCATTACCAAGCCTTCAGAATTCAATTTTTCTATTAAGATTTCTTTGAATTCTTTCATAAAAGGATAATTGTTTATAACAACTTCTTCAAGCGAATTATGAAGATGCTTCTTAAAAATATCAAATTGATTATTCATCAGCAAATGTTTAATGTTTTCAATATTATATGTTTTGAATCCGGACTTATCACCGATTTCAAAAACATCCTTGGTTCCGATAAACTCTTTGGGATTGATTAGTAGCAGTTTGTAGTTACTTAAGTCTAAATCTACTTCTTCGATTTTTTCACCTATACCGCTGACAAAAGCCGGTTTATCAACAAGACAATAAGGAATGTCAGCGCCAAAATTAACCGCAATATCCATCATTTTGTCTAAACTTAAATTTAATGAAAACAGTTTATTCATTCCTTTTATAACCGCAGCGCTGTCTGCGGAATTACCAGCTAACCCTGCCCCAAAAGGAATATTTTTTTCAATCGTTATCTCCAAGCCTGATTTAATATCGTAACGCTTCATCATATACCTAGCTACTTGAATGACGATATTTTCTTGATTTGATAAAAATAGATCATTTGACTTAATGATAATAGCTTCTTCTGAATCAATGATCTTAAATGTCAATATATCAAAAAGATCTATTTTAGTATTAAGCATTTCTAAAGAATGATAACCGTCTTCGCGTTTATCTAAAACATTTAAGAAAAGATTAACTTTTGCATAAGCTTTTTCAATTACCATTTTTTAACTCGTTTCTTTTTTTATACTTTTATTATAACATTTATCTTTAATTATTGAAAATTTCATCTTTTTTTAAATAATGTCCAATTGAACAATATCATCAGCCGATATTTTTTCATAAGTCGATAATATTACGGTTTTATTTACAAAATCTAATTTTTTGATTTTGCCATAAGTTGAGAGAATATATCCATTTTGATAATATTGAACTTCAACTTCTTTCTCGTAGGTAATTGCGGTTTTAATATTTTGGTTCAACATTTCATAATCGTCATCGCTAAGTATCGGTTTTGATTTTTTACCTAAGCGATATTGCATTTCTTTTAACATGGT
>JAVEVN010000103.1:0-3930 GCA_034005025.1 Candidatus Izemoplasmatales bacterium
ATATACGCTAAAGATAAGGGTATTTTTGATATTAATATAAACTTATCGCAAGGAATGTTAAACTTAATTGTCGGTAAGAATGGCTCTGGGAAGTCAACGCTTTTAAAATGCATTATGAAATTGGTTAAATATCAAGGAGAGATTGAAAAGAAAAACTATCGCATCGGTTATGCGCCGGAAATATTTTTAATGCCGGAATCGCAGACAGTTGAAGAGTTTTTATTAAGTATCGGAAGAATCAAGGGATTAGGGAATTTAGTCATAAGGGAAAATTCAGTAGACTTTTTTGAGATGTTCAATATCGAAAAATATCGATATAAGACAATCAGAACTTTAAGTAATGGAACTAAACAAAAAGTCAATCTGATTCAAGCTTTAATCCATAATCCAAAAATTATCCTCCTCGACGAACCTTTAACTGGTCTTGATTTTGATAGTCAAAAGAAATTATTAAAATATCTTGCTTCACTCGCAAAAGAAAGATTGATTATCATCTCTTCTCACTATCCAGAAAAGTTTAGAACAAGAAATAAGCAGATATATCAAATAGTTAACGGTAAAATTGAATGATTAATTACTTAAAACTTCACTTTAATTATCTGTTTTCAAAGCTTTTCATCAGTTTCTATTCTTTCTTGTTGGGAATTATCTTTATTGGAATTATTCAAGCTAGTAATCTTGATTTAGGTTTTTCCTATCTCGATGGGTTTAGGGTTGAGTATTATAAAGTTTTCATTATACAGGTAAGTCTGTTGGTAGAGGTGATGGTGGTATTTATCAGTATCTTTATCGCAACGATATTAGCTTATAAAACTAATGATTATTTACTGGTTTTCTCCGCTAATAATTATAAACAAAGATTTTATTTTTATTTATCGAGGATAATAGTTGCTATTTTTGTTATATTTATCACGATATTAATAATATTTGTGTTTCAAATAGCTTTTATCAAAATATTAACGCCTTTAAATAATGATTATTTATTAACAGTTAAAGTATTCTTTTTAATCTTATTAAAATCAATATTTTTTATTTTTCTTATTTTCTTTTTCATGTCTGTAATAAACCATTTTTTGTTAGGAATACTACCTATAATCGTATTTTGGTACGAAAAGATGATTTATTCATATGAAGAATTGAGTGATGTGCAAGAAGTTATAGTAAGCTTTATTCCAAGTTTTATGATTGTTGAAAATAAAATTATTTTATATCAAGAATTAAACTTATATCTTATATTTCTCTTTATTATCTTAATGGCTGGATTAGGCGTAAATTTAACAAAAGACTCAAGATAAAAAAATTTTGAGTCTTTTTTGTTTATGAATAAATCAGTTGCTAGATTAATAAATTTTTGCTATAATTATTCTTATCTTATAGGGGGATTTTTAAGATGTGTGGAATAGTTGGCTACATTGGGGAACTCAAAGCAACCGATGTAATTTTGAATGGACTTAAAAAACTTGAATATCGTGGCTATGATTCCTGTGGAATCAGCTTTTATTCTAAAGATATAGATTCTTTTAAAACATATAAAACTCCGGGAAGAGTGGATCAATTAATCAACAGCTTTGATTATCAAATCCCTAATTCTATCGGGATCGGTCATACTAGATGGGCGACTCATGGAGAGCCCAATCAAGTAAACTCTCACCCTCATTCATCGGAATCAGAAAGATTTATCGTTGTTCATAATGGGGTAATTGACAATTATTTAGAGCTAACAGCTAAATATTTATGCAAGACTAAATTTATCAGTGAAACCGATACTGAAGTTATCGCTAATTTAATTGAAAACTTTTCTAAAAATATGACGGCTGAAGAAGCAATTAGAAAAACTTTATCCTTACTTGAAGGCTCATACGCTTTATTGATAATGGATAATGAAAATAGAGATACAATCTTTGCGGCTAAAAATAAAAGTCCGCTATTAATTGGTTCTTCAGATAAAGGAATTACCTTCGGCTCTGATTTAATGGCTTTGGTTGGCAATAGTGAGTATTATTATCTAATTGAAGATAAAACCTTTATCGTTGCTAAGAAAAACTCAGATACTATTTTTGACGCATATGATATCATCGGGAAGAAAGTAGAACTTTCTAAGCATAAAATGGATTTAGCTGATGATGAAATTGATAAAGGTGGATATGAGCATTTTATGTTAAAAGAAATTTCCGAACAGCCGGCTGTAGTAAGAAGAATTATTTCTAAGTATTCAACTGATGGAAAACTTACTTTGGAAAAAGAAACTGTCGATTTATTTAAATTTAAAAAACGGATTTATATCATCGCTGCTGGAACCAGTATGCATGCTGGTTTTATCGGTAAATATTATTTTGAAACAATGACTAAGATACCTACTGAAGTATTTATTGCCAGTGAATTTGCTTATAATCAACCGTTGCTAGAGAAAGATTCAATCTTCATATTGATATCTCAATCAGGTGAAACTGCTGATTTAAGAGCTTGCTTGGTCAATATTAAAAAACAAGCTAAACAAGTTATAACAATTACTAATGTAAAGAGCTCAACCCTTGCTAGAGAAGCTGATCATGCTCTTGAAATTTATGCCGGACCGGAAATTGCTGTAGCTTCAACAAAAGCTTATACCGCTCAAGTAACGGTTTTAGCTATTCTTGCATATTGTTTAGCTGAAGAAAAGACTTTTGATTTGGCTAATGAATTATCAAAAACGGCTGTAGCAATGGAAACAATTATCGAAGAAAAAGAATATATTAAATCTCTAGTCGATAAGAGAATTAAAAAGAGAAGTTGCTTCTATATCGGTAGAGGCGTTGATTATTATACTTCTTTAGAAGCGGCGTTAAAATTAAAAGAAATATCTTATATTCAAACCGAAGGCTTTGCGGCTGGTGAATTAAAACACGGGACAATTGCTTTGATTGAAAAAGATGTTCCAGTCATTGCCATAATTACTCAGAAACAAATCAATCACAATACGCGCTCTAACATTCATGAAGTTAAAGCTAGAGGCGCTAAAACCATCATTATATCGCTTGAAAGTTTAGCTGATAGTTCTGATGACATTGTTTTGCCTCAAGTTCATGAGTTGGTAGCGCCATTAATCTCAGTAATTCCAACGCAATTGATCGCTTATTTTAAAGCTAAGGATTTAGGTTTAGATATTGATAAACCTCGTAATTTAGCAAAATCAGTTACGGTAGAATAGGTGAGTTTTATGAAATATTTTGGCACAGATGGAATCAGAGGCAAAGCTTATGATTTCATCAATGAAGATTTGAGTTTTTTAGTTGGTAAAAGTTTAAAGATTTTTACCAAAGAATATAAAACATTAATCATTTCTCGTGATACGAGAGAATCTGGAGAGATGATAGTAGAAAACATTAAAAAGGGCGCTTTGTTAGCCGGATTAAATGTTTATGATATTGGTGTCTATGCGACACCAATTTTAGCCTTTGCCTCTGAAACTGAAAACAGCTTAGGAGTTATGGTTACAGCCAGTCACAATCCATATCAAGATAATGGGATAAAAATCTTCAAATCCGGGTTAAAATTACATTCAGAAGATGAAGAATTGATTGAAGAAATTATCGATAATGATATTGATTTAAGTGAAATTAAACCAGGTAAAGAAATTGAAATTAATGGGTTAATCGATCGTTATTTTAATCTTTATCAATCATTTGATCAAAGAAAAAAACTAAATATCGCTCTTGATTTAGCCAATGGCGCAACTATAAAGAGCGCGTTAAAGACTCTACCTAATTTTGCAAATATTAAAAATATTATTGGCGACAAACCTGACGGATTAAATATCAACGAAAACTGTGGGTCAACTCACCTGGAAAATCTTCAAACCTTAGTTAAAGATAATCATTTAGATTTAGGTATAGCTTTTGACGGTGATGGTGATAGAATATTAGTTATCGATGATGTAGGTGAAATAGTTGA
>JAVEVN010000104.1:0-3908 GCA_034005025.1 Candidatus Izemoplasmatales bacterium
CAATCACCAACTCTTTAACACCATTGCTGTTAGCTCCAGGAGTGTTGAATACAACAACGCCGTTTTCAGCCATTTTTTCCAAAGGAATATTATTGACTCCAGCTCCGGCTCTAGCAACTGCCAATAAATTGTTTTCAATTGGCATCTCGTGCATATTGAAACTTCTCACCAATAATAAATCTGCGCCTTTAGGATCATCGATAATTTCATATTTACTTGTGAATGTATTTAGGCCAAGTGGTGAAATTTTATTTAAATATCCAACTTTCATCCAAGTACCTTCCTTTCAAATTCACCCATGAAATCAACTAAAGCTTTTACTCCTTCAACTGGCATTGCGTTGTAGATAGAAGCTCTCATTCCGCCGACTGAACGATGCCCTTTTAGGTTAACAAAACCCTTTTCAGTCGCTTCTTTGATAAATTGGGCATTGATTTCTTCAGAATCAGTAACGAAAGTAACATTCATTAAAGAACGATCTTTTTTAACAACAGTTCCTTTAAATAACTTTGAACTATCTAAATAATCATAAAGAATCTTAGCTTTTTCTAAGTTCTTTTGATACATTGCTTCAACTCCACCGTTTTTAAGTAAATGTTTAAATACTAAACCGCAGATATAAATTCCATAAGTTGGAGGCGTATTATATAAAGAGTCTTTATCCGCATGAATCTTATAACTTAACATTGTTGGGCAATATTCTGGCAAATCGTCTCTCAACAAGTCTTCTCTAATAATAACAATAGTCGTCCCTGCAGGTCCGATATTTTTTTGCGCTCCAGCAAATATCAAAGCAAATTTTGAAACGTCAACTGGTTCAGATAAAATATTTGAAGACATATCTGAAACTAAATCTTTACCTTTTACATTTGGTAATTCAGTGATTCTTGTGCCGCGAATCGTATTGTTTTGACAAATGAAAACATAATCCGATTCAGGAGTTACTTCCAAATTAGAAAAATCAGGTATGTAAGTAAACTCTTTATCTTCAGAACTGGCGATTTTATTGACTTTCAAATATTTTTGTGCTTCTTTTATCGCTTTTTTAGTCCATTCACCCGTATGAATATAGTCGGCAACTTTATTTTTCATCAAATTTAGTGGAACCATTGAAAATTGTAGATGTCCACCACCTTGTAAGAATAAAACTTTATAGTTGTCAGGAATATTCATTAATTTTCTTAAATCAGCTTCTGCATCTTTGATTATTTTATCGTATACTTTGGAGCGATGTGACATTTCCATAACTGACATCCCGCTGTTTTGATAGTTAAGCATCTCATCAGCGGCTTGTTTTAATACTTCAACTGGTAATACAGCCGGTCCGGCTGAAAAATTCCATACTCTTTCCATAAATCCACCTCTTTATAATATTTTTTTACCTTCTAGATAATAGCGTTTTTCCTCTGCTTCTCCTAGCGAGAACGATTTTCTCGGCAAAACGCCATTTTCTCTAATATATGGTAATAGTTTTTCTCTTTCTAAGGATGGCATCGTTATGCCAACACAATCTTTATTTGTTTTAACAATTTTCTTCAAACTCTCACTACCGTGAACAAAATCAATTTCCACGAACTTATTGTTCATCAAGTATTCATCAAGAATATCTTGAATCTCCTTGATTGCGACAAAAGGATTATCAGAAACTGCTAGATTATAAACTTCATTGTTGAAGAACACTTCTAAAATGCCCTTACCTTCTAATTTGTTTTCTAAGATTTTAATTAAACTCTTATCGGCGTTAAAAAGAACGCGATGAATTGGTTCAAAGGTTAGACCTTCATCGTACAAGCTAATCAATTCAACCAAAGCATATCGTGCCGGATGATTTGCAAGTGCTTTTTTTGGTAAAGTCTTTTTAAGATTTTCCCAACAAACTTTAGCTGATGCTAAAGAATGATTGCCGTCGCCAACGATTAAATTTAAATCATTAGGCAATTTTTCGATAGCGTCAATAATCAGCTTTGTATTTTTTATTTCATACCCTTTGATATAGCCACCGTTCATATTGAGTTTGAAATCATAAATCTTAGGATATTTCTTCTTGTTTTTATATAGATTGGCGATAATATTTTGATTTTTATCATCCATCAACACCAAAACATGAGGAAATTCAATTGGAGCCTTCTCTCTGATTTTAACCCGAGGAGGAATACGTTCAGGAACCGTTTTTTCCGTAGCTGCAATCTTTCCCTTCTTACCAGGTTCATATTCATATTCTTCAAGGTCTAAAGCTAAAACAAGCCCTAAACGCCTCTTTACGTATGGCGTTTGACGCTCGACTAAAATGAAACCTTCATGTTCTTCAAAAAGATGATTTTTTAAGTATAAATCCATATTGTAGTTGACTTTATCAACCTTATGTTTGATTTCTCCGTCCAAATAAGCCTCTGGTAAGATTAAATGATATGTTGAAGGCACATTATCAACATAAGATTTCAACTTATCCCAATACTCCGGTTCTGAAGTGAATTGATCACAGGCTATTACTGCCCATTTTTCTTTATTTATCGAATCGATAGGCAGTAAAATTTTCGGAGTTACAACTACAGACATTAAACGATACCTTGCTCCATCATCGCATGATATACTCTCATAAATCCAGCGATATTAGCGCCGACTACCAAGTTGCGATGATCGGTATATTTTCTAGCCTCTGTATAAGCTTTGTCAAATATTTGTGCCATAATTTCTTGTAATTTTTCATCTACTTCTTCATATGACCATGGATAATGCATAGCGTTTTGTGTCATTTCTAAACCGCTAACTGCAACTCCACCAGCATTAACAGCTTTTCCAGGAGCGAATAAAATATCATGATGTTGCAGATATCTTGTAGCTTCTAAAGTAGTTGGCATATTTGCACCTTCAGCTACTAAGAAACAACCATTTTCAACCAATGCTTGAGCTGACTCTAATTGAAGCTCATTTTGGGTTGCGCATGGCAAGGCGATATCACAAGGAACAGTCCAAATTCCTGATGGGTCGGAATCGTAAACTGCTGAAGGACGATATTGAAGATATTCGGTTGAAAATTCAGGATTCTTATCTGTTAACATTTTAACGATATTTAAATCTAAACCGTTTTTATCATGAACATAACCGTTAATGTCGGATAAAGCGATAACTTTAGCGCCCATTTCTTGAGCTTTTAATGCTGCATGCATACCAACTTTACCAGAACCAGAAATTATAACTTTTTTGCCTTCGATTGTATCGTTTAAATAAGTTTTTAACATTTCTCTAACGAAATATAAAACACCATGTCCGGTAGCTTCTGCTCTTCCTAAAGATCCACCGTAAGAAATGCCTTTACCCGTTAAAACTCCGGTATTTTCATTTCTAATCTTACGATACATTCCATATAAATAACCTATTTCTCTAAATCCAACGCCAATATCACCAGCAGGCACATCAGTGTCAGCGCCGATATGACGATACATTTCTAACATGAAGTTTTGACAAAAACGCATGATTTCAGCATCGGAGCGTCCGCGAGGATTAAAGTCGGAACCGCCTTTACCGCCACCCATAGGAAGTCCAGTTAATGCATTTTTGAATGTTTGTTCGAAACCTAAAAACTTTAAGATTGATTCATTTACAGAAGGATGGAAACGCAAACCGCCTTTGTAAGGTCCAATCGCAGAGTTGAATTGAACTCTGTATCCGCGATTGACATTAACTTTACCAGCATCATCAATCCATGTAACTCTAAATTTAACGATTCTTTCCGGTTCGATAATTCTTTCCATAATCCCAAATTTTTGAATATTTGGATCCTTTTCCACGATGAAACTCATCGCCTCAAAAAACTCTTCAACTGCTTGAAGATATTCTGGTTGTGATCCGTTTCTTTCTTTTGTAGTCTCAAAAAGACTGTTTAAGTACTCATTTGTAAACAATTTATT
>JAVEVN010000003.1:0-14937 GCA_034005025.1 Candidatus Izemoplasmatales bacterium
ACTCTTTTAATAAATTGAAACTATTATATCCGGATATTCCCTTTAAACAAAAAACATTCGGATTGTTTCTTATAATATCAATAGTCTGCTTTCCAATTGATCCTGTAGCTCCTAATAAATAAACTTTTCTCATAAAATCTAACTCGCTATCATGATAATAATCATCAAGAATATTGCCGAAAACATACTGGAATCAAATCTATCTAAAACGCCACCATGTCCAGGAAAAATATTGGAAAAATCCTTAATGTCATTTTCTCTTTTAAACTTCGATGCTACTAAATCGCCAATCTGAGAAATTATCGATAACCCAAAAGAAATAATAAAAACATAGATAATATGTAAAGCAAAAATATTTAAGAAATAAGCATAAAGAGCTCCAGCAGTACCGCCAAGAATCAATCCAGCAATCGCTCCTTCAATTGATTTTTTTGGTGATATTTTCTCAGCTAAACGATGTTTACCAAACTTAATACCGATAAAATAAGCAAAAACATCAGTAAGCATCGCCACTATAAATAAATAAATTATAAAGTGAATATTTATAGTTCTTATATAAGCAAAACCAATAAACCCTAAACTAGTATAAAGTATTGTTAAGATTTGATCGGAAAAATCTTTTTTTGTAAATCTATCAACAAAAACATAGATTAAAGCATAGATTAAAAGAATTGATACTAAATAAACAAATACTATCAAATAATAATATGTCTGTTTAAAATAAATTACGCTTAAAACACTAAAAATAAAAGTGAATAAAACAGCTAAGTAATTAAATAAGGAAAATGGTTTATCTTTATAAAGCATTCTTGAAAACTCAAAAGCAGCAAAACTAGCCAAAGCTACACAAAGACCGGAGAAAAGAAACTCTAATTCTCCTTCACCAAAATAGATAAACAATCCCAATACTATTGTAAGTAATATACCGGTAATAATTCTTTGTTTCATTCTTTGTCCTTCAATCCCCCGAATCGTCTTTCACGTTTAGAAAAATCAATAATTGCTTTTTCTAAATCTTTTTGAGAAAACGCCGGCCAATAAGTTTCACAAAAATAAAGTTCTGCATAAGCTGCTTGCCATAACAAAAAGTTCGATAGCCTTATTTCACCACTAGGTCTAATCAATAAGTCCAATTTAGGTAAATCTTTTGTATAAAGATAATTTTCAATATTTGATTCGGTAATCTCATCAATTTTTGTTTTACCATTTAAAACATCTTGAGCAATCAATTTAACAGCTTCGATAATTTCTGTTCTTGAACCATAATCGAAACAAATGTTTAAGATTAATCCTTTACGATCTTTTGTATTTTCAGTAATTCTTTCCAAGATCGTTAAATTTTCTTGACTTAAGTGAGTTTTTCTACCGGAAAACATTACTTTGATATCGTGTTTTTTAAACTCATCTTTAAATCGTTTTTCAAACTCGCCAGGAAGTTTCATTAAAAAATCAACTTCTGCTTTTGGTCTCGACCAATTTTCAGTAGAAAAAGCATAAACGCTCAAAGCTTTAATTCCCATATTAGAAGCTGCTATTGCGATTGTTCTAATATTTTCAACGCCTCTTTGATGTCCATATGTCCTTGGCATTTTTCTTTTTTTAGCCCATCTGCCGTTACCATCAAGAATAATTGCTATATGTTCAGGAATAATTAAATTATTATCTAACTTAACTTTTTTCATCTTATCAACCCTTCTTATGAATATGATTATACTATATTTTGTGTGATTATTCTATGATTTTTATCCGTATAATCAATTATAAAAAAATAAAAAAGTTGTAAACCCTTTAACCAAAAGATTTACAACCAATTGAAATATTTTAAATATGCATTATGTCTTTTTCTTTTTCTTTGAAATACTCGTCAATCTTTTCTGTGAATTTATCGGTTAATTTTTGAGTTTCATCTTGATAATACTTCAAATCGTCTTCCGTTATCTCTGAATCTTTTTCCATTTTTTTGAAATGAGCTATTGCATCTCTTCTGATATTTCTAATTGCCACTTTAGAATCTTCAGCCATTTTATGAATAGTTTTAACAGAATTACGACGATTTTCTTCAGTCATCGGCGGAAGAGAAATTCTCACTCCGATTCCATCATTTGATGGAGTTACGCCTAAGTTAGCCCCAAAAATCGATCTTTCAATTTCACTTACTAAAGTTTTGTCATAAGGTTTAATATAAATCTGTGTAGCTTCAGGAACAGAGATTGTCGCTACTTGATTGATTGGCGTTTCAACACCATAATAACTTACATGTACTCTTTCAAGCATCTTGGGATTTGCTCTACCGCTTCTTACAGTAGAAAAATCACGATGAAGCGATTCAAGAGTATGTTCCATTCTTTCTTCAGCTTCCAATAAAATTGTTTCTGGCATTTTTTTATTCCTCCTCAAACTTTTTTCTAATCAACGTTCCAATGTTTTCACCAAGAATTGCTTTTTTAATATTTCCTGGAACATTCATATCAAAAACATATATATCGATATTATTATCATAACATAAAGCTGCCGCAGTTGAATCCATAACATTCAAACTTTGGTGTAAAACTTCTTGATGAGTTAAATTATTAAATTTAACAGAGTCTTCATGATGACGAGGATCTTTATCATAAACACCATCAGTTCCGTTTTTAGCCATATATACAATTGACGCTCCTAATTCAGCTGCTCTTAAAGCTGCAGTTGTGTCAGTTGAAAAATAAGGATTACCCGTACCGCCGCCAAAAATAACTATTCTATCTTTTTCAAAATGGGACAAAGCTTTACGGCGAATATATGGTTCTGCAACTTCAGGAATATTAATTGAAGTCATCACTCTCGTGTCTATACCCATGGCTTCCAAAGAGTTTTGTAAAGCTAAAGCATTAACAATTGTTCCAATCATTCCCATATAGTCAGCGCTTGATCTTTCGATACCCATATCTTCAGCTAGTTTGCCCCTAAAGATATTTCCGCCACCGACGATAATACCTATTTCACAATCACAAGATTCGTATGCATCTTTGATTTCTTTAGCAATATGTTTTACTGTTAGCGGATCTACACCAACGCCGCTTTCTCCAGCCAAAGCCTCACCGCTAAGTTTAATCATCACTCTTCTTTTAGACATAATTAACCTCCTAATTATTTTAAAAAAAGGACAAAGATTTGTCCTTTTATTATCCTACTTGTCTCATTACTTCGTCAGCAAAATTCTCTTCTTTTTTCTCTACGCCTTCGCCAACAGCTAAACGTTTAAATAAAGCGACTGATACGCCCTTAGATTTAACATATTGTTCAACTGTTTCATCTGGGTTTTTAACATAAGGTTGATTTAATAAGCAGATTTCTTTTAAGTTTTTATTCAATCTTCCTTCAACCATTTTTTCAATAATATTTGCTGGTTTTGGTTTATCTGATTCTTCATTCTCATTTAAAGCTTCTTTTAATAAAACTTCTTTTTCATGCGCGATGAATTCTTCAGAAATTTCAGCTTGAGAAACGTATTTAGGGTTTGAAGCGGCTACATGCATAGCTATGTCTTTAGCAACTTCCGCGTTGTCGCCATTAATCACTGATAATGAAGCGATCTTTCCACCCATATGAACATAAGCCCCAAATGTTTGGTTATCATTCTTAGTTACTAATTCATATCTTCTGAATGTTAAGTTTTCCCCAATAGTAGAAACTTGTTCTAACAATAAATCTTTCAAAGCTTTTCCGTTAACTTTAACTGCTAAAGCAGCTTCTTCATTTTCTGGTTTTTCCGCTAATAAAGCATCAGCTATATTTCCGACTAAAATTTGAAATTTATCATTTTTAGCAACAAAGTCAGTTTCACAATTAAGTTCGAATATAACCGCTGTATTTTCATCAACTTTAACTTCGCAAGAACCTTCAGCAGCTATTCTTGAAGCTTTTTTAGCCGCTTTGGCGATTCCTTTTTCTCTTAACCAGTCAATTGCTTGATCTATATCACCATTAGTTTCAACTAACGCCTTTTTACAGTCCATTAATCCAACGCCTGTTTTTTCTCTTAATTCTTTTACTAATTTAGCACTAATTTCCATATTTAATCCTCCTGATTTTTCTATTTAAATATATCATATTTTATTTATCTTTACAATACTGTAAGTCTTTAAAAAGGGAGCATTTTTAATTGCTCCCGTAATATTAAAGTACTGTTTGAATAAGTTCGATTAATTCTGCTTTTCTTAAAGCTGAGTAGCCACTTAAGTCAAGAGCTTTTGCTAAATCTTTAAGTTCAACAACTGTTTTAGATTCTAACTCTTCTTGAGTAAATCTTGGCTCAGTTTTAGTTTCTGGCTTAGTTTCAACTTTTACTTCAGTTTTTGGTTCAGCCTTAACTTCAACTTTTACTTCTTCTTTTTTAGGTTGAGAAGTAACTTTAACCACAACAGGTTTGCTTACAGGTTTACTAGCAGGTTTTTTCTCTTCAACAACTTCTTCTTCATCGATTTCATCGATTTCAGTTTCATCAGTTAAATCTTCGTCGTTTTCATCACTAGACACGCTTACACCACCACTAGCTTCGATTACAGCGTCAGCCATTTTGTTAACTATTAATCTTACTGAACGTAAAGCGTCATCGTTAGCTGGAATAATGTAATCTACTTCATCTGGATCGCAGTTAGTATCAACAATACCGAAAACTGGAATATCTAATCTTCTTGCTTCTAAAATAGCGTTTCTTTCTTTTCTTGGATCAATTATGAATAAAGCTTGCGGCGTATTGCGCATATCTTTGATTCCGCCCAAGAATTTTTCAAGACGTGCCATTTCTTTTCTTAAATTAATAACTTCTTTTTTAGGTAAAACAGAAAAAGTTCCGTCAGCTTCCATCTTGTAAAGGTCATGAAGTTTTTTGATAGACTTTTTGATTGTTTTGAAGTTAGTTAGCGTACCACCTAACCATCTTTGGTTAACGTAGTAATGCCCTGAACGTTCAGCTGCTTCTTTAATAGGATCTTGAGTTTGTTTCTTAGTTCCTACAAACAGCACCTTTCCACCTTCAGATGCGATATCGAATAACGCTTTATAAGCAGCATCGATTAAGTCGCTAGTTTTTTGCAAGTCGATAATGTGAATACCATTTCTAGAAGTGTAGATGTATTTAGCCATCTTAGGATTCCATCTTCTAGTTTGATGTCCGAAGTGCACCCCTGCTTCAAGCAAGGCTTTCATTGAAATAACTCCCATTTTTGTTTCCTCCTTTTTGATTTTTTACCTCCACTCATTTCATCATTTAATGCCCACTGACAAATTTTTGCCAGCTCCAGAGCGTTAAACTCAATAAGTGTGTGTATTTTTACGGCTATTGTATTTTATCAAATTTCCATCGATAAATCAAGCATTATTTACTGGCCAATTCGCTAAAAATTATTATTTTAAGTAAAATCAGAAAAAAGAAAAGGATTAGTGTCCTGTCGAACCTAATCCTCCTAATCTTTCAACTGTTTGATTATCATCATCAGTTGTTAAATATTTCTTAAAGATCCCTTGGGCAACTCTTTCATTCTTTTTAATCTCCACGTCTTCTCTGCCATAATTATAAAGAATTAACATTATCTCGCCCTCATTATCTGGGTTGTTATAATAATCAGAATCAATGATACCAACAGAGTTTAATTTAACTAATTTTTTCTTAAATGAAAGCGAACTTCTAGGATATACTTCTAAAACTTCGTCTTCTAGCATAAAAGCTTTAACACCAGTTGGAACGAACATGAAACTTTGAGCTTTTATCAATACGTCTTCAGCGCACGATATGTCATATCCTGCACTATTTTTAGTTTTTCTTTCAGGAAGATTTATTCCTGAATTCAAATATCTACTGACAATTTCAAAACCTCTTTTTTTCATTGTTTGCTCCTCCATTTTATAGATGTCCAGCTCCAGTTTGTTTAATTTGTTTCAATAATTCTTTTTCAGCTTTAGCTAATTCAACTGTTCTTTTGCGATTTTCTTCAATTCTATTTTTTCTAATTTCCATTAAGTTATTCATCGCTTCTTCTTTAGATTCACCGATAAAGGCATCTTGAGCGATTACAGTTATTTGATTTTGATGATTTTCAACTACACCATTGATAATAACAACAAAATAAACTAATTTATCTTGAACTAATTTCAAATATCCTGTATCAATAGTGGATATTATTGGTAAATGATCTTGTAACATTTCATAGTCGCCATTATTTGAAGATGAAACAATAATCGAATCGATGGTTTCATTGTAAAGTTCTCCATCAGGTGTAACTATAGAAATCAACATTTTTCCTCACCTCTATTTCATTTTTTCGGCTTTTTTAATCACTTCATCGATGCTTCCGACTAAACGAAAGGCATCTTCAGGTAAATGATCATATTTACCTTCTAAGAGTTCTTTGAATCCTTTAACTGTATCACTAACTTTAACAAAAGAACCAATTTGTCCGGTAAACTGTTCAGCTACGTGGAAATTCTGTGATAAGAATAATCTAATTCTTCTCGCTCTATGAACAACTAATTTATCTTCTTCGCTTAATTCGTCCATACCTAAGATGGCGATGATATCCAATAAATCATTATATCTTTGTAAAGTTCTTTGCACTTCTCTAGCTACTCTATAATGCTCTTCGCCAACAATTTCAGGAGTCAAAGCTCTTGAGGTTGAAGCCAAAGGATCAACAGCTGGATAAATACCTTCTTCAGAAATCTTTCTACTTAAATTAGTAGTTGCGTCCAAATGAGTAAAGGTTGTAGCCGGTGCTGGATCGGTATAATCATCTGCAGGAACATAAACTGCTTGAATTGAAGTGATTGATCCAGATTTAGTTGAAGTAATTCTTTCTTGCAAAAGTCCCATATCAGTAGCTAAAGTAGGTTGATAACCTACTGCTGAAGGCATTCTGCCTAAAAGTGCAGAAACTTCAGAGCCTGCTTGAGTAAAACGGAAAATATTATCAATGAACAACAAAACGTCTTGATGTTCTTCATCACGAAAATATTCTGCCATAGTCAAACCAGATAGTCCAACTCTCATTCTCGCACCAGGCGGTTCATTCATTTGACCAAAAACCATGGCCGTCTTTTTAATAACTCCCGATTCAGTCATTTCATGATAAAGGTCATTACCTTCTCTGGTTCTTTCACCAACTCCGGCAAAAACGGAAATCCCACCATGTTCTTGGGCGACATTGTTAATTAACTCTTGGATAAGCACGGTTTTACCAACACCCGCTCCACCAAATAAACCGATTTTACCACCTTTAATATAAGGCGCTAATAAATCGACAACTTTTATACCTGTCTCTAATATTTCCGTATTAGCATTCAATTCATCTAAATTTGGTGAAGGTCTGTGAATCGGTAAAGATTCATATTCACCTTCTAAAGGTTTACCATCAATAGGTTGACCTAAAACATTAAAGACTCTACCTAAAGTAACTTTACCGACAGGTACTGATATCGGTTTTCCCGTATCAGTTACTTCCATACCTCTAGTTAATCCATCAGTGGAATCCATAGCAATACATCTTAAGATTCCCCCGCCTAAAAACAAAGAAACTTCTAAAGTCAAATTGATTTCAACTCCATTATTTTCTTCCGCTTTTATCTTGATTTCTAAGGCGTTATTTATTTGCGGCATATCCCCAACAAATTGGACGTCAACCACTGGCCCCATAACTTGTACTATTTTTCCTTTATTAGGCATACACCCTCCTAATTAACTGCATTGGCTCCACCAATTATATCGGTGAGTTCAATGGTTATTTGAGCTTGTCTTGCTCGATTGTATACTAAATTTTGTTTTCTGATAATTTCTTTAGCATTATCAGTCGCATTTTTCATAGCTGTCATTCTTGAAGCGTGTTCAGCTGTCTTAGCATCAAGAATGATTCCGTATAAAGTGTTTTCTAGATATATCGGCAACAATCGATCTAAAACCTCATCGGTCGATGGTTCGAAAATATATTCAGAAACCATTTTTTTATCTTTTATCAAGTTTGTAATTGGCAAAAGGACTTCAGTCCTGACAACTTGTGTAATCGTATTGATAAAGTCAGAAAAGATAATTACAATCTTATCAACTTCTCGATTTAAATAAAGTTTAATAAACGCTCTAGACATCGCTTGAAAATCGATAAATTTAATATCATCTCGCGAATTTATAGATTCTTTATTTAATAACGGATATTTTTTCTTCTTACAATAGCTATAAGCTTTATAACCGATTGTACCAATGATGTAATCATGATCATCTTCTTTGATCAAAGACTCAAAATACTTTAAGATTTGGCTGTTATAAGGTCCGGCTAATCCTCTGTCTGAAGTTACTAATATATATCCTGTTTTTTTAATTTCTCTTACTTCTAATAAAGGATGAGTATATTCGGGATTAGTAGATAAGACGTGTTCTAAAAGTTTTTTAATTTGATCTTTAATTGGTATAAATGCTTTGTATTTCTTTTCGACTTTTCTTAATTTAGAGGCCGAAACCATATTCATAGCTTTTGTAATCTGTGAAGTTTTTTTAGTTGCTTCAATTTTTTTCTTTATATCTCTTAATGAAGCCATATAAACCCTCCTTGATTACATAAAATCTTCAGTGAATTTTTCGATTGTTTTCTTAATTTTTTCTGGATTTTTCAATTCTTTTGTCTCTTGAATCTCTTTTAATAAAATATTAGCTTCTTTATCATTTAAGAAGAATTGATGCAATTCTTCTTCATATCGTTTTACATCAACAATTTTCACTTGATCAATAAATCCGTTTGAAAGCGCAAATATTGATAAAGCTTGTAACTCAAACGGCATTGGTTCATGAAGACCTTGTTTCAATATTTCTACTGTTCGTTCTCCACGATCAAGTTTTGCTTTAGTAGCGTCATCTAAATCAGAACCGAATTGCGTAAAAGCTTCTAATTCACGATAACTAGCTAAATCTAATCTTAATGTTCCACTTACTCTTTTAATCGCTTTATATTGAGCCGCACCACCAACTCTAGAAACTGATAAACCAGCATTAATCGCCGGTCTAATTCCTGAATAGAATAATTGTGATTGCAGGAATATTTGTCCGTCAGTAATTGAGATAACATTGGTTGGAATATAAGCGGAAATGTCACCCTCTTGTGTTTCAATAATCGGTAAAGCTGTAATTGAACCTCCACCTAATTTATCACTTAATTTAGCTGCCCTTTCTAAAAGTCGAGAGTGCAAATAAAAAACGTCTCCAGGGAAAGCTTCACGACCTGGTGGTCTTCTTAATAATAGCGACAATTCACGATAAGCGATAGCGTGTTTAGTTAAATCATCATAAATTATCAAAACATGTTTACCCTTAAACATGAACTCCTCTGCAATTGAAACTCCTGAATATGGTGCTAAATAAAGTAAAGGAGCCGGATCTGATGCACTAGCAGCAACAATTATCGAATAATCCATTGCACCAAATTGTTTCAATGTTTCGTGAACGTTTAAGACTGTCGATTGTTTCTGTCCGATAGCCACATATACGCAAATAACATCTTTACCTTTTTGGTTAATTATAGTATCGACAGCAATTGAAGTCTTGCCGGTTTGTCTATCGCCAATGATAAGTTCTCTTTGACCACGACCAATCGGAACCAAAGCGTCTAAGACCTTAATACCGGTTTCAAGAGGTTGGTTTACAGATTGACGGTCGATAACCCCAGTAGCTTTTCTTTCAATTGGTCGAGATTTTTTTGTATCTATTTTACCCATCCCGTCAAGAGCTTGACCTAATGGATTAATAACTCTACCAATCAGTTCTTCACCAACGCCTATTTCCAATATTTTTCCAGTGGTTTTAACTTCCATTCCTTCTTTGACTAAAGAAGAATCGTTAAGTAAAATCGCTCCAACATGGTTTTTTTCTAAGTTTTGAACCATACCGAAAACTCCGTCTGGAAAAACTAAAAGTTCACCGGCCATCGCCTTATCTATTCCATAGACAAGCGCAATACCATCACCAACAGAGATAACAGAACCAACTTGTTCAGTCTTAATTTGTTTTTCGTATTTTTTAATTTGTTCTTTTAGCAAAGAACTAATTTCTAAAGGATCTAATTTCAAGTTAATTGCCTCCTGTTAAAGTGTCTTTTATTGTCTTTAGCGATGCATTTATAGTCTGATCGATAACATTGCCGAGATACTCTATTCTAATTCCCCCAACAATGTTTTTATCAATATCTTGAGTTATTTTAACTTTCTTTAATAACTTTGCTTCTAAATTTATTCTTAATTTTTCTAGATTATTTTCGTTTAATTTTATGTTGCTTAAGACTTTAACTTCAACAACATTATTCATCTCATTAATTAAATCATGATAAGCATATGTTATAAGTTCAAATAAAGGAAATCGATTATTATCTAATATAACCTTTAAAAAATTAGCCAATAACGAATTTTTTATCGTCTTATCAATCACATTATGTTTATCGCTGATTTCTATTTTTGGATGTAGAAAAAATTTCCAAGTATCCTCACTTAAGGAATCTCGAAATTGAATCATTTCATCATAAACTTGCATTACTTCTTGTTTCTCAAGCGCAAGAGAAAAAACAGCCCGAGCATATTGTCTTTCAGCATCGGTCATGAGTTTTCACTACTTTCAAAATCGTCGACGATCATATCTTGATATTTTTTCTCATCGACTTCTTGTTTGATTATTTTTTCAGCTATTACTGCAGCTAAATCCACAACTTCTTTTTTCAAAGTTGATTTAGCTTTAATCTTTTCAGCTTCGATTTCTTTCTTAGTTCGCTCCATCATTTGATCAGCGTTTTTCTTAGCTTCTTCAATTATTCTTAAACGCTCTTGTTCAGCCCTGCTTTTAGCTGATTCCAAATATTCTTTAGAATCAAGCTTTAGCTTATTGTATTCTTGTTCGCGTTTTTCCTTTAATTCTTGAGCAGCTAAATTTTCTTTTTTAGCAGATTCCATCTCATCAGTCATGATGTTTTTTCTTTTTTCTAAGAATTCGGTAATTCTTCCCCAAAAGAAAAATTTAACAATCAAAACTAGAATCAAAGTAGCACCAATTTGAATCAACATATCGACTAAATTGACACCTAAGGCAGATTCAATAGCTTTATTAACGGCTTCTAACATTCTATCAATCAATGTATAGCCCTCCTTAAAAATTAACTAGTTAACTTGTTTTATTGTTTTCCAATTAAAAGAATAGCAACTAGTAATGCATATAAACCTGTTGTTTCGGCTACAGCTTGAGTTACTAAAGTCGTTACTAAAATTTTTGATTGCGCTTCTGGTTGACGTCCTACAGCTTCAGCAGCTTTACCAGCAGCAAAACCTTGACCAATCCCAGGTCCAAAACCAGCGATAACAGCGATTCCAGCTCCTAGATAAGCCATCCCATTACTAAAATGAACGTTATACTCAGTTGCAAAGCGTAATACTGAATCAAAAATTGTTTCTAACATATCTATTTCCTCCTATATATTTTAAGCTTCTGATGCCATCGCAATATTAACTGTCGTTAACATAAAGAAGACAAATGCTTGTATTAATCCAAAAAAGATATCAAAAACTGCATGTAAAATTATTCCTGCAAATAACCCACCAATCCAATGCAAGGCCGCATACACCATTGATGCAATAACCAATCCGCTCATTAAATTAACAAAAAGACGAAGACCCATCGAAAACGGTGTTGAGAAATCACCAATGATATTAATTGGCAACATAATTGGAGCCATCGGTTTAACGTATCCTAATAAGCCGTCAATCTTTTTAACAACTCCGATATACTTTATTTCGGCTAATCTTAAAGCTAAAAATGTTAATACCGAAAATGATAAAGCAATACCTAAATTAGACAAAGGCGGAGTTAAGCCAAAAAGTGAAACTGTATTAGCTAAGGCTAAAAATACAATGATAGTAAATAAGTAAGGCGCAAAAAATTTAAATCTCTTGCCGGAAATATAATTTTGAACGAAAGTGTTGAAAAAATCAACTATCATAATACAAATTAATACAAAACCTTTTGGAGTTTTATTTGGGTCCAATCTCTTAACCCTTATTCCAACGATAATAAAAGTGATTGCTAGTATTGAAATTATAATAATAGTAGAAATAACCTGAGGAGACAGTGGGCCAGAAATATTAAAATCAAGCATCTTCATCACCTTCTTTATTAGCGAAAATTAAAGCGACAGGAAACGAAACGACTCTATATGTCATCAAACCGCCGAAAGTATAAAAAACATTCCAAGCCTCTGAAGTATGCGTAAAATAAAGAATCACTCCAAAGAAAATGAATTTAGCAATATAGAGCATTATTTGTCGAGATTTTATAAGTTCAGGGTTGTTAGCATACAAATTTTTCATCACTCTATAATTTAAAGAGTTCATCAATAAACTGCAAAGAACACCTAACACATAACTTAATCCAAAATCAATATTTCCGGAAATTAAATAAATTAATAAAAATGCTAAGATAGCTACAGGTAAAGTAAATAAAAAAATCTTTTCAATTAGATTTGTCTTTTTCATCTTCTTCTCCTTTGCTAATCTTTAACGATCTTTTAATCAAATTACTTAACCCGGCAAAAATACCAATAATTATAAATACATAAACAAAAATATTTTGTTCGGGAAAAAATTTTTCATCGACAAAATTACCGATAAAATAACCAATTGCCATGGCGACAAAAGTCTCAACAAAAAACTGAATAATTAAATTAAACAGAAAATAAGCTGATTTTTCTTTTTTTTCTTTCATCTTATTTTGTTCCAAAAAGGCGATCTCCACAATCCCCAAGACCTGGAACAATATACCCAACTTCATTCAATTTTTCATCGATAGAAACAACATAAATATCCACATCCGGATGACTTTCTTGAAGAACTTTAATTCCTTCAGGACAACCGACCAAACCGACAAAACGAATGTCTTTAGCGCCGCTTTGTTTAACTCTGTCAATTGTAGCGACAGCACTACCTCCAGTAGCTAACATCGGATCAACAACTAAAACTGTCGCATCGATAATTTCTTTTGGAAATTTCAAATAATATTCATGCGGCATTAATGTTTCTTCATCTCTATATATACCAATATGCCCAATTTTAGCAGTAGGAATAACTTTTTGGATTCCATCAACCATTCCTAATCCCGCTCTTAAAATCGGCACAATTACAACATCTTTAGCTAAAACTCTAGCTTTTGTTTTAGCTATCGGCGTTTCAACAACAATCTCTTTAGTTTCTAAATCTCTAGTTACTTCATAAGTTACCAAAGATCCAATTTCATTAACATTTTCTCTAAAAGTTTTAGTATCAGTAAACTTGTCACGAATTATGCTCATCTTGTGTTGGATCAAAGGATGATCAAATACAACAACTTTACTCATTTTCTTCCTCAAACTTTCCGATTTTTTCAACCCTTATTTCATGTCTTCTTTCTTTTGATTCAGGCGTCTTAATAAATACCTCTAAAAACCTCAAAACCTCATCTAGAGTATTTACTCTTGATCCAAAAGTAATTACATTCGCATGATTATGAGTTTTAGATGAATTAGCAGTAAATTCGGAAGTTACCAAAGCTGCACGAATGCCTTTGACTTTATTAGCGGAAATGCTCATACCAATTCCTGTTCCACAGATTAACACACCAAAATCGGCTTCTTTATTCTTAACCGCTTTAGCGACAGCTACTGCGTGATCTGGATAATCAGCCGCTTCGCTTGAATTAGTACCTAAATCTAAAGTTTCGAACCCTTTGTTATTCAAAAACTCTTTTATCGCATTTTTGTACTCAAATCCTGCATGATCTGAACCTATAGCTACTCTCATAATTTACTCGCTCCTTTATCTAGAAATATATCATAACAATTATAGCAAATTTACTATTCAATTACAATTTATTTAATAAAGAGATTTTTGTTTTATTATTATTTAATAATAATATCTCCCTGTCTTAAAGTGGTGTTGTTAATAGTATCATAAACAGTTGATGAATCGGAAGACAAATCTCCCCCATCAATGATATAATCCACTAATTTTTCATATTTTAATACATCGTTAAACTTTAAAATTGAAGGTTCATTGCTTAAATTTAAGCTGGTCACAACCATTGGTCCAAACTTCTCTAGCAAACTTAAACTTATTTCATGATTAGGTATCCTTACGCCAACAGTGTCTTTTTTCGCAGTAATTAAATCAGAAACAATTCTGTTTTTTGGATATATCAAGGTGAGTTTCCCCGGCCAATATTTGGTTAATGAAGGATCTAAATTAATCCCTTTTTTAATTACTTTTTTTACCGTTTCTAAAGAATCGCAAAGAATCGCTAAAGGTTTCAAGTAGTCTCTTTGTTTAATTTCAAATATTCTCTCGACAGATTTTAAATCATTCAAAAGACAACCAATACCATAAACGGTATCAGTAGGAAAAATAATAACTTTCCCTCTTAAATCAATATTTAAGTAATCTTCTTTTTTTAATATCATATTATTCCTCTATTAATTTTAATATTTCCTCTGGTTTTTCAACTAAAACATCGGCGCCAGCGTTAATTAACTCTTCTTTTTTCCTAAAACCCCATAAACACCCTACAGAATAAAAGTTAGAATTTATAGCCGTAAACATATCGGTTTCAGTGTCGCCGACATAAATAACTTCCGTCGGTTTTACATTCAACTTATTGATTATATCCAAAGCTGAATCTGGAGCTGGTTTAGCTAAAAATTCTTCTTTTTTCCCGTAAACTAAATTAAAAGTATTTTTAGGAAAATAATAATCGATAACATCAATTGTTTGTACGTGAGGTTTGTTGGATAAAACATTAATCGATAATCCCATAGTTTTAAGTTCAGTTATTAACTCTTTTATCCCATCATAGACTTTGGTAAATATTTTCGATTGAGTTTTATAAACTTCATAATATCCTGATTTTAATTTTGAAAATTC
>JAVEVN010000003.1:15037-18703 GCA_034005025.1 Candidatus Izemoplasmatales bacterium
CATTAATCGATAATCCCATAGTTTTAAGTTCAGTTATTAACTCTTTTATCCCATCATAGACTTTGGTAAATATTTTCGATTGAGTTTTATAAACTTCATAATATCCTGATTTTAATTTTGAAAATTCTTCATCTTTAATATCGGCTTCTTTCATCACTTCTTTAATTAAATGATCGACGCCTTTACCAACAAAATATTTATATTCTTCAACTGAAAATATCTGATAACCATACCTCATTAAAACTATATTCATCGTCTCTTTTATATCTTCAATCGTATCTAGCAATGTCCCGTCAAGATCAAAAATAACTGCTTTATATTTCATCAAAACCCCTCCAAAATAATCTGTGTAATTAAACTATCCTTTACCGGTTTGTAAGTTAATCTATGGATATCACATGGCCCGTATTCTGTAAGTTTTTCCACATGGTATTTAGTTGGATAACCCTTGTTTTTAGCGAAATCATAAATTGGATACCGAGAAGAAAATTTATCCATAATCTCATCTCTTTTTACCTTAGCGAGAATCGATGCAGCTGCTATACTCGCAGATAAACTATCGCCTTTTATAATTGCATTAAAGGGGATATCTTGCTCTTTTAAAGGCATAGCGTCGGATAAAATATAATCAGGTTTTTTCCTTAAATAACTAATCGCTCTAAGCATAGCTAGTTTGGACGCCTGATAGATATTTATTTTATCGATGATTTTTTCATTAACATAACCATAAGCATAACAAAGTGATTTATCCTTTATCTCTAAGGCTAATTTTTCTCTTTTCTTCGCAGTTAATTTTTTTGAATCGTCTAATCCTTCAATTTTATTTTTGGGATCGAGAATCACTGCACAAGCCAAGACTCCACCTGCTAAAGGCCCTCTTCCAACCTCATCCACTCCAACGATAAAATTGAAACCTTGCTTTAAAAGATCGTTTTCGTAACTATACATCTTCTTTAACTCGATCAAAAGAGAGTCTGCCTAATTGCCCGTTTCTTAAGTCGTTTAAGAAAAGATTAAAAACGCGGTCATAATCAATACTTCCACCGCTGATTAAGCAACCTCTTTTTTTCCCAATTTCATCAAGAATCTCAATTCTATCGTTTATAACAGAAATGTCAATATCATATCTTTCTTTTAGTACATATGGATAATATTCCTTTAAATAGTCAATACCGAAAAGCGCTATATCATCAAGAGATAAGATGCTATCTTTAATAGAACCTAGCAAAGCGAGTTTCATGCCGGTTAATTCATCATCAAACTTTGGCCATAAAACTCCTGGATTGTCATAAACCCTTAAATTATCTCCAGCATTCAAGAAACTTTGAATCTTGGTAACCCCAGGCTTATTACCTGTCTTGACTTTATTTTTCTTCGCTAAATTATTGATAAATTGCGATTTGCCAACATTGGGAATACCCATGACCATCGCATTGAAAGGTCTATCTTTCATACCTCTAGCTTCTTCTTTTTGGATTGTTTCGCTTAAAATTTCTCTAGTTTTTTGGTATATCTTTTTTTCTAGATTATCAGTTAATGAATTAATAGCTAAAGCCTCAATTCCATGAGTTTGATAATATTCAACCCAACTGCTTGTTACATTTGGATCTGCTAAATCCACTTTATTCAAAAGAATTAACTTCGGTTTATTCTTAATGATTTCATTTAACATCGGATTAGCTGATGAAAGCGGAATTCTTGCGTCAAGAATCTCATATACTATATCAACCACTTTAAGTTTTTCTTCTATTTGTCTTCTAGCTTTGGCCATATGACCAGGAAACCATTGAATTTGTTTCATAATAATCACTTCCTAATTTTTCTACTGGCAATTATCAGTCATTTTATAAATAACTGTACCCAAAACATCCTCTGCACTAACTAAACCGAAAACTCTTGAATCCAAGGAATTATCGCGATTATCACCCAGGACAAAGTAATTTTTTTCTGGTATGATTCCATTGAAATACTGATGATTTAGCGGAATATAATCTTCGATTAAATCCCCATTGATATAAACTCCTGTTTCATCTACCAATAATAGATCACCAGGCATACCGATAACTTTTTTAATCAAAAATTTATCTTCACTTTCGAAAATCAAAATTTCTGAAGTTTCAATATCGTTATTATAACTAATGATAACCAGATCATTATTACAATATGTTGGTTCCATCGATTCGCCGTCTACTTGAGCGAAAGAAAAGAAAAATCCGTTAATTATAAAAATTACCAATAAAAACACAGGAACGATGCTGAAGAAATCAGCAATGTTATGAACTGTTTTTAATAACTTATAATTATTTCGATGAACTTTATGTAAACAAATTGCTAATAACGCTAAATAAATAACTAAAGCAAAAATCATTATTAAATAAAATATAAATGAAAAAATATCGGAAACCATCGGATTAGGTATATTATTTGAAGATCTTCCTAATTGAAACATAAATAAATCATTTTTTTGCAAAATGATAAATAAAACGATATCAATCGTTAAAAACAAGAAAAAACTGATGATTAAGAAGCTTGACTTCTTCATCAGTTTTTGGTGTTCTTCAATAATCAAATTACCATCAAAATCCATTAATTATCAATTCCTTCAAAAATCTTACTCAATTCTGCATACTCAACCAAAACAGTTCTCGGTTTAGTTCCGACATTTTCAGAAACAATCCCGAACTTTTCTAAAGAATTGACTATTTGCGTTGCTCGATTAAAACCGATTCCAAAGGATTGAGTTATTCTATTCAATGAACATTTTCCTTCTTCAACGACAAAAGTAGCTACATCTTTAAACAATTCATCAATTTGATCCATACTTTCGCCAGTATTCATTTGAACAACTAAAGATTCATGAGTGAACACATAATCTACATCAGCTTGTTCTTTGATAAACTCAGTGATATTTTCAATTTCTTCAGGCGATAAATATGCGCCTTGAAGTCGTCTAGCCATACCATTTTCAGAGAATAACATATCGCCTTTACCAAGTAATTTTTCGGCGCCAGTCATATCTAAAACTACCGATGAATCAGTAGATGACGGAACTCTAAAAGCAAACCTAGTTGGAATATTTGCTTTAATAGAACCTTTTAATATATCAGCTGAAGGTCTTTGTGTCGCTAATAATACATGTATGCCAACAGCTCTTGATTTTTGGGTTAATTTCAAAATGCTTTCTTCAATCTCAGCTCCTCCGCTTAACAATAAGTCGGAAGCTTCTTCAACGATTACAACGATTCTCGGCATTTTTACAAAATTAGGCAAATCGCTTCTTCTAGTATAATAATCGACAACATTAACAGCTTTAAATCGCTTTAAAGTGTCGTAACGATTTTCCATTTCCTTGACCATCCATTTCAAGGCTTCATTAGCAACTGTAGTTTCATCGATAATCGGAGTAATCAAATGCGGTAAATCAGAAAATTGTTGTAAGTCAACTTTTTTAGGATCAATCAACATTAATTTAACTTCATCAGGTTTATTCTTTGTAATCAACGAAACGATGATTGAAGCTATACATACAGACTTCCCGGATTGTGTCGAACCGGCAACCAAACCATGAGGCATAGATTCTATTGAAGTGTAAACCGGTAAAGCGTCAATATCAATTCCAATCCCCAGCAATAAAGGATCTTTTGACTCTAAGAATTTAGGATTATC
>JAVEVN010000105.1:0-3886 GCA_034005025.1 Candidatus Izemoplasmatales bacterium
GATAATTCATTATAATGTAAATACACTAAAAAAAGGATGATGATAAACAATGAAGAAAAACCATAATGAATTAATGCAAATGGCAATTGATGAAGCTAGAAGGACAATGAATCTTGACTTTGGCGGACCTTTCGGAGCTTTGGTAATTGACAAAGATAATAAAGTTATCGCAGTATCGAGCAATACCGTCTTAAAAGATCACGATCCAACCGCTCACGCTGAAATCAATGCAATCAGAAAAGCCACTCAAGCATTAAATACCCATGATTTAAGTGGTTGCACTCTCTACACTACCGCTTATCCATGTCCAATGTGTCTTGGGGCAATAATCTGGTCGAATATCAAAAAAGTTTATTATGGTTGTATTGAAAGCGACGCCGATGAAATTGGTTTTAGAGATGACTTTATCTACAAGTTTATTGAAAATAAAAGACAGGATTTAAGCATACTTGATTTAGAAGAAAAAGAAAGACAAACCTGTTTGACGCTTTTCAAAGAATATCAAGATAAAAATAAAGAACTCTATTAAAGACAAAAAGCACTTAAAAAGTGCTTTTTTTATTTTAATAATTGATAATCAATCTCTTCGTAAACTAAATTACCATCAATTCTTTTTGATTCCATCACACTAATTCTTGAAGCTAAGATACTTATATCAGAAAATTTAATCGACTTCATTTCTAAGTCATTGATAAATACTTTTCTTCCTAAAGTAATATGTGGAGTAAAGTCAAGGTTATTAATTTCAATTCCGGACTTTTTTAGTGCGTTTAAAACTTTAACATGGATTGATTTTAATGAGATATCTTCTTTTACTGTCAAATGCAATAATCGGTGTTTAAAAGAATTCTTAAAACTTCCGATTCCTAAAGTTTCGCAGCTAAACTTGTTAAAGTTAATTTCCTTGATTTCTTTCTTAACTTTTTCTAATAATACTTTATCAATCTCACCGATATAATAAAGCGTTAAATGCAAATTATCTCTAGCAGTGAAATTGCCTTCAAATTTCTTTTCAAGTTCATTTACTAGCCCAAAAATTTTATTCTTTACTATTTCAGAAAACAATAAAGCAATAAAAATTCTCATGATTTTTACTTATTGCCCATAGTCATCGCCATAACAGCTTTTGCTGTATGTAGGCGGTTTTCCGCCTCTTGATATACGACAGAATGAACTCCGTCAATTACTGAATCTTCTACTTCATTACCTCTATCGGCAGGTAGAGCATGCATGTATTTTACATCTTTACTAGCTAAAGCCATCATCTCTTCAGTACACTTCCAAGACTTATAACTTTCTAATAAATCATCGACTACCGCATCGCTTTGGTTATTAACCCATGAACCCCAGTTCTTAGGAATTACGATATCTGCATCCTTAAAAGCTTCTTCCATATTATGAGTTATCTTAAAACTTCCGCCATTTTCAATCGCATTTTTTCTTGCTTTTTCAATTGCCCATTCCGGCAAGTCATAACCTTCTGGATAAGCTAAAGTTACATCCATTCCATAACGAGGGAATAATAATATTTGCGTTAAAGGAACTGATATCGGTTTTTTATGAGTTGTGGCATAAGCCCAAATAATTGATACTTTTAAATTCTTTGTTGTCTTAGAAACTTCTTGGATTGTCATTAAATCAGCCAATCCTTGCATCGGATGATAAAGATCACACTGCAAGTTCATGATTGGTACGGTTGAATTAGCAGCCATCTCTCTTAAGAATTTATTACCGATTCCCCAAAAACAATTTCTACAAGCTATTCCATGACCATAACTAGATAAAATTACCGCTGTATCCTTAGCGCTTTCTCCATGAGATAGTTGCATTTTTGAAGTATCTAAGAAGGTCGCATGTCCTCCTAATTGTGCTAAACCAGACTCCATAGAGTTTCTAGTTCTTGTACTTTGTTCAAAGAACATTAAAAAAGCTGTCTTGTTCTTTAAATAACTTGTGTCCTCATTGTTATAAAACTTTTGTTTCAAGTCCTTGGAAACTTCCAATAACTTGTCGATTTCTTCTTTTTTCCATTCTTCTAATGTGATAAAATGTTTTCCTTTAAATAATGGTTCCATATTCTTCTCTCCTATTCCGTTAAACTATTTAAATACATATTTGGTATTGCGGCATACATTGCACAAGCTTTAACTAAATGTTCTTTATAAGTGATTTCATTCGGTGCGTGGGCTTGTTCTTCCATCCCTGGACCAAAACCGATACAAGGAATATTATGTCTTCCCATAATCGATACAGCGTTTGTTGAAAAAGTCCACTTATCAACTAAAGGTTTTTTGTTAAATAATCCTTCATAAGCTTTAACGCTAGATTTACATACTACATGATCTTCTGGTAAAACCCAAGTTGGAAAATACGATTTTGTTGGATAAACTAATCCTGTATAAGCAGGTCTAGCATACTCATACATCTCGACTTTAGCATTAGCTTTTTTAACTGATTCTAAAGCTTCGATTTCTGCTATAGCACTCTTATAAGTTTCGCCATCAGTAAGTCTTCTGTCGATTGATACAGTGCATCCATCCGCAACTGCACATCTAGAAGGTGACGAATAAAATATTTCACTGACTGTGAGTGTGCCTTTACCTAAAAATTCATTATCTAATAATCTATTATTCAATTCTTGTAATTCTAGTAAGATAGGCGCCATTTTAAAAATTGCGTTATCGCCTCTTTCTGGAGCTGATCCATGACAAGAGATACCGGATGTCGAAACTTTAATTTCCATTCTACCTCTATGTCCACGATATATATTTAAACTTGTCGGTTCTGTTATCACCACAAATTCCGGTCTTATTTTATCTTCTTCGATAATATACTGCCAGCACAATCCGTCACAGTCTTCTTCTTGAACAGTCCCAGTGATTAAAAGCGTATAATCGTCTTCTAAACCTAATTCTTTTATAATTTTACCAGCATAAACCATTGAAGCCATTCCACCCTCTTGATCGGATGCGCCTCTACCGCCGATAGTGGTTTCATCTTCATAACCTTCATAAGGATCAAAACGCCAATTTCTAATCTCACCAACACCAACGGTATCAATATGAGCGTCCATCGCGATTACATGTTTACCATGGCCGATTCTCCCGATGATATTACCCATCTTATCAATGGTAATTTCATCAAACCCACATTTTTCCATTTCTTCTTTGATTCTTAAGATTACTTTTTCTTCTTCACAACTTTCTGAAGGAATTTTAATCATATCTCTTAAGAATTTTGTCATATCTTTTTCATATTTTTTACTTAAAGTTAAAATCTTTTCAAAATCTAATGTCTTCATTATTCGCTCCTCATCTTCTTGATTAACTCATCATAATGATAAATTTTTTCATATTCATTATCCCAGAAACTCATATCTCTCATTGAATCAAGATATTCTTGAGAATAACCGAACTTCAACCAATCTTTTTCTTTCTGTTTGAAAAGTTTTTCTTTTTGTGAAGCCGGTCTATAATCAGCTATATCACAAGTATTAGCTCTTAAGAAAACATCTTTAAACCATCTTCTTAAAACAAAATCTTCTGTTTCTAGATATCTTTGATCAAGGTTTGTCAAGACTGTCTCATAACGATCAAAACCATCGGTTGCGATAGTAACGACATTATCATCAGGTCCTAATTTTAAATGTTTTGCCATTTTAATAGCTCCAATGATATTACAGATACCGGATACGCCGAATAAATCTCTCATTTTTTCAGCTGTAACTTTATCCACGCCAAACTCTTCAAGAACATTAGGAGCATCATGAATTACTTTTAATCCTTGAACTGACTCTTCATCTTTAATAAGGGCAATAAAATCAGTGTTTAATACATTGTGAATCAATGTACACATCTTATCGCCGATACCTTCAATTCGATGTTGT
>JAVEVN010000106.1:0-3825 GCA_034005025.1 Candidatus Izemoplasmatales bacterium
AATTGATAAAATCTTACAAGAATCATCTACCGGTCAAGTCATTAGAGACGGAATAAAAACTGTTATTGTCGGTAAACCTAATGTTGGAAAATCTAGTTTGCTTAACACTTTATTAAAAGAAGATAAAGCGATTGTGACAGAAATTTCCGGAACGACAAGAGATTTGATTGAAGCTGAATTAAATCTTGACGGCATTATATTGAAACTAATCGACACTGCCGGAATCAGAGCCACGGAAGATATTGTAGAAAAAATCGGTATAAACAAAACCAAAAAAGCAATTGACGAAGCCGATTTAGTTCTATTAGTTTTAGATCAATCTTCTAATTTAACCGATACGGATTTAGAATTATTGAGTATTACAAAAGATAAAACAAGAATTATCATTGGTAATAAGATTGATCTTGGAACTAAAATTAATTTAAAAGACGAACATATTATTAATATTTCAGCCAAAAATAATATCGGAATTGATTTATTATCCCAAGAAGTTAAAAGGTTATTCGTTGATGAAAAACTGTTAAATGAAAATTCGACTTTAATATCTAATACAAGACATATTGGAAAAATTGAAGAATGCAAAATTGCTTTAAATCAAGCTTTATCTGCCGCTAATGAATATATCCCGATTGATATGATTGAGATCGATTTGCGTAAAGCTTGGAATAGTTTAGGTGAAATTATAGGTGAAAGCACTTCAGACGACTTAATTTCAACCTTGTTTTCTAGATTCTGTTTAGGAAAATAATGTTTCATGTGAAACCTATAAAATAAGCGAGCAGTTTGGGCTCGCTTTTTTTAATATTTATCAAGGAAACTGACTTTATCTTCGCCGTCTTCGTAATAACCAAGAACGCTTGATAAATTAATGTTTTCGGCAGATCTAAAGATATTGATATCAATGTTTTTATATATTTTTCTTAATTCGTTAACTAAAGTTTTAACTTCTTGTCTTTTAGAGTCGGTATTCCGCTCTTGGAAAAGACATCCTTTAGGATTAATTGTAAAGTCATGATATTTTATAAATCTTTGAACGTCTTTTTCTTTGATTAGATACATTGGCCTTATTAATTCGATATTTTCATAGTTTTGTGATTTGGCTTTTGGAAGCATTGTTTTAAATGTCCCGGTATAAAACATATTCATTAAGGTCGTTTCGATTACATCGTCAAAATGATGTCCTAAAGCCAGTTTATTGCAACCTAAATCTTTAGCGGCTTGATATAAAAAACCTCTTCTCATCCTCGCGCAAAGAAAACAAGGCGATTTAGGATTCATTTGATTTGCAATTTCATAAACCTTAGACTCTTTGGTAACTTGTTCAATACCTAATTTTTTTATATTTTCTAAATGATCGTTATAGAATTTTTCTGTGAATCCAGAATTCATCATTAGATAAACGACTTGAATGTTGTTGTTATAATGAATTTTATATTCTTCGAATAAAGCCGCTAAAAGTAAAGAGTCTTTCCCTCCGCTTAAAGCTACGCAAATTTTATCATTATCTTCAATCAATTTATAATCATCGATCGCTCTTAAAAAACGGCCAAAAAGAACGCTCTTAAATGTTTTATTTAATGATTTAGATATATATTCAGAATAATTGTTTTTTTTCATAGATATCACCGGATAATATAATACATTAAAGTTCTTAATACCGCAAATCGATTATAAATAATTAAATATAATTAAAAATAATTAACGGTAATTATTGATAATCGAAAAAACATATGATATAATTACTAATATAGAAAATATGTATTATAATGGAGGTTAGGTTATGAGTAAATTTCAGTGGGTATCAAAGAAACCCTTGGATGATTTGGCGACATTGTACGAATCTAATATTACCCTGAATAAATCGGCTACTAGTTATTTTGAGTCAGCCTATGTAGTAATTTTAGGGTTAAATGAAAAAGACAAGCTAATCGCAGTTAAACCCTTAACTAAGGAAGAGGTATCTTTAGGTTATATTCCTGAAGAGCAAAGACACAATATAACTGTTAAGTCTAGTTATTCCCGGGTTTGCAATAAGTTATTTCTATCTGAAGTAGCTGAATTATTAAAATTAGATTTTTCTGAGAAGAATTCTTACAAATTTAAAGCTCATTGGGATAAATCCGAAAAAGCTTTAATAATTGATTTGAACGAGGAAGAGGTGTAAGGTTATGTTTTTAGCTTTTGAAAGTACTGCTTATACCATGATTTTTATCTGGTTTGCGGTAATTATAATTGCAGGTGTAATTGAAGCTATCACAATGGATTTATCAAGTATTTGGTTTTCTGTTGGTGCGTTTTTCGCTTTGATTATCGCTATTTTTTGGGACCAATTAATATGGCTTCAAATACTTGTTTTCTTGGTATTTTCAATCGCTTTATTATTGGCGCTTAGACCAGTATTCAAGAGATATATTAAGAAAAATGAAATTAAAACAAACGCTGATTCTTTAATTGGTAAAGTTGCTGTTTGTACAAAATCAATTGTTGGCGGTGAACGTGGAGAAGTCAAAATCGAAGGAAAAATTTGGACCGCTATAGCTAATGAAGATATTGCCGAAGGAGACAAGGTTATCGTTTTAGCTATCAAAGGTGTTAAATTAGTGGTTAGAAAAGAATAATGAAGGCAGGATTTTTTCGCAGATTATCTTCTTCTATCGTTGATATGACTATTGTTTTGGGGATAATATACTTAAGTTTTATATTGTTTGGAAGAACCATAATTCAAAATCAAATAGACAATTACGACGAAATGAATGCTGCTTATACTGAAATTATGAGTATTTATAGCCAAGATTCAAGACAAATTGATGATGATTATTTTGAAGCAATTGAATTAGCTGGTGAAGATGAAACCTTGAAGGCTGAAGCCGCTGAGGAAAGATATGTTCAAAAAGAGATTCTTCTTCGTCAAAATGAAATAGATATTGCGCCATACACAAGTGCGATAAACTCATATTATGCAAACTCAACTTATTACTTCTTGTTAATCTTTTTGGTTTTGATGCTGATATATAGCTTTGCGACTAAGGGTTTAACACTCGGCAGAAGGCTTATGAAAATAAGATTAGCTGGCGAATTAACGCCGATGAAATTATTTCTTCATGACATAGCTTTTAAATATTTACTAATCGTTTTATTCGCAGTCATTAATCCGTTATTTGGAATAATGATTATAATGTTTATGTTTTTAATTGACACAGCTTTAATAGCTGCGACAAGAAATAAAAATACCATTAGAGATATGATATCGAAAATAACCGTTGAAAAAACGGAATTAAATTATTAATAGGAGGAATTAATTATGTTTACACCAATTTTTTTAGCCACAGGTCAAGTTATTGGACTTATTGTTTTAGGGGCTTTATTAATCATTATCCTTATTTATTTAGGAACTAGAATTAAAATCGTTCCACAAGCAACCGAATACGTTATTGAAAGATGGGGGAATTATCACACAACTTGGACTGCTGGTTTGCATTTCCAAATGCCATTTATCGATCGCATTAGAAAACACTACAATGCTAGAGGAATGGTAACTGACGTTATCAATTTAAAAGAACAAGTTCTTGATTTTAACCCGCAAGCTGTTATCACCAAAGATAATGTAACAATGCAAATTGATACTGTAGTCTTTTTACAGATAACAGATGCAAAACAATATGTTTATGGAGCTGAAAACCCTGGTTTCTTAATTGAACAATTAACAGCCACTACTTTGCGTAATATTATCGGTGAATTAGAGTTAGACCAAACTTTAACTTCTAGAGATTTAATCAACGAAAGAATGAGAATCATCTTAGATGAAGCTACTGACCCATGGGGTAT
>JAVEVN010000004.1:0-18015 GCA_034005025.1 Candidatus Izemoplasmatales bacterium
GACAACATTAACGCCTTTTCTAGCAAAATCTCTAGCTGATGTTAAAGTGCCATCGCCACCGATAATAACTAAAGCGTCAATTTTATGCTTTTTGAGGTTTTCTACCGCGATGTCAGAAACATCCTTGTAAAAGACCTTACCGTTCTCGTCAGTCATCCTAAAATTGAATAAGTTATCTTTGTTACTCATCTTTAAGATAGTTCCACCTTGATGGAATATCCCTGCAGTTGTTTTTAAATCCAGTTTAATGAAATCATCGGTTAAAAGGCCGTGATAGCCTCCCATAAAGCCAATAACTTCATAATCATATTTCAATATAGCAGATTTAACAACTGCTCTAATTACAGCATTTAATCCGGAACAATCTCCGCCTCCTGTTAATAGAGCAATTCTTTTAATTTCTTGTTTCATATATATTCACCTTTTTTCCTTAAATAAAACATATTTATTTTACCAAAATTGTTGCGATTAGTCAATATTTTCCCAAAGTCTTATTGATGGTTTTTTAATCTCAATTGACCGCATGCAGCATCGATATCAGAACCCATTTCTTTTCTTAAGGTAACATTGATGCCGCGCTTTATTAGTTGTTGATAGAATCTATTTGCTCTTGATTCGTCTGTTTTATCGTATCCAAATTCAGTTACCGGATTATAAGGTATCAAATTAACATAGCAATTAATTCCTCTAATTAAGTCACTTAACTCATTAGCATGCTCCAGTTCGTCGTTGACACCTTTTAAAAGAATATATTCAAAAGTAACTCTTCTTTTTGTTATCTCAAAGTAATCTTTAGCAGCTTGTATCACTTGATAAATAGGATAGACTTTATTAATTTTCATCAATTGATTTCTTATTTCATTATTAGGCGCATGCAAACTAATCGCTAAATTAGCTTTGATTTCCTCTTGAGCAAACTGATAAATCTTAGGTACAATACCACAAGTGGAAACTGTGATGTGTCGAGATCCGATTTGCAAACCGTGTTTATAGTTGATTACTTTGATAAAATCCATTGTATTATCATAATTATCAAAAGGCTCACCAGTTCCCATTACTACAATGTGAGTTATTTTTATTTTATTGATGTTTTGAACTGTTATTACTTGCAATACCAACTCGCTTACAGTTAAATCTCTTTGTTTATTGATAAGGCCAGAAGCGCAAAAACTACAACCCATAGAACAACCAGCTTGTGAAGTTACACATAAACTTAAACCATAATCATGTTCCATTAAAACTGATTCAATAACAATTCCATCTTTTAACTTAAACAAGAACTTGTCAGTTCCTGTTTTTGAAGTTTGTTTAGTTACAAGCTCAAGATTGTCAAAGATAAAATTTTCTTTAACAAATGCTTTTAATTCTTTAGAAATATTAGACATTTCTTCAGGATTAATTACATTTAACTCATAGACCCACTTATAAAGTTGCTCAGCGTTATAAGCTTTAAAACCTGATTCCATTAAAATTGATTTTAGTTTTTTAATATTATAATCATAAAAGTTATATTTCACTATTTATTCCTCTTCCTTGAAACTATAATTAAAGCCAATAGATAGAATACTACACCGCTGATAAAAAGATAAGCGATATGCATGAAATTAGTGAGGAATTCTCCATTAACTTCAAAATTTAAACCGAGAAAAATTTTAAACTCATCAGATATATAATTTAAATCCAATACTTCAGACATCAAAACTTGCCTCATTAAGATTGCTGAATGAGATAATGGGAATATTTTTATAACTGCTTGAACAGCATTTGGAAGATTTCCTACAGGAATATAAATACCCATAAAAAACCCAATTAAAGATCCAATAATTGAACTAGCGGTTCCGAAGGCATTTTGACTGTTGATGAAAGACATTATTAAAAATATAAATGAGGAGCTTGCAAAAACTGATAACAGCATATAGCCTAAAATCTTAAGAAGCCCTAAAACAGATATGATTTCGCCACCTTGAATTAATATATAAATCTCACTTAATAAAAAAGTTAATAATGTCATAATCAAAGCTACAACCATCGAGGAAAGTATATATGACAAAACTAGTTGCCACCTTTTTATTGGCGATACTTTAAAATCCCTAAATCTATTTAAAGCTTTATCTTCAACCATTATACCAAACGCACCGTTACAAGTTGTTATAGAAGTAACCGATATAACGCCTGCCATTATCCATGCAGTCATTAAAACTTTTGCATCATCACCAACGAAATCTTCAGTATATGAGACCATCATATCGCCAAGAAAAACTACATAAAGACCGATGATAATAATTACCCCTAATAAAGAGAAGAAAACAGAAACTTTATCTCGAAAATATAATTTCAAATTTCTTTTAATTAGATTTAAAATCATTCTCTTATCTCCTTCCCAGTAATATTAATAAATGCATCATCAAGAGTACCATTAATTACTTGAAAAGAATCAATATTGCTAAGATTAGAGTTTATAATTTCAACGCTGTCTAATGAGCTATTCAGTCTTATTAAATAAAGATCTATTTTTTTTGAAAAATCTATTTTCTGATCAATTAAGCTTCTTTCTAATTTGTCACTATCTTTTGGTTTAATTTTTAATATGTCATTAGAATAATTATCTTTTAAAAAAGAAGGTGTTCCTTTTGCTACTATTAATCCGTCATCAATAATAACAACATAATCAGCCATATCAGCTTCTTCCATATAATGAGTTGTTAAAAATATAGTCATATTTTCAATTTCTTTTAAATGGAGAATCGTATCCCAAACATTTTTTCTTGTTTGAGGGTCTAGTCCTGTTGTTGGTTCGTCTAAAAAGAGAATCTTAGGTGAATGCAATAGCGCTCTAGCGATATCTGTCCTTCGTTTTTGACCGCCAGATAAGGTTCCGTATCTTCTATTAACAAGGTTTTCAATACCAGTTGTTTTTAAAGCTTTTTCAACTCTTTCATGCAATACTTCTTTTGATAATTTATAAAAACTGCCTCGAACCAAAAGATTTTCTTTTACAGTTAAAAGCGGATCTAAAATGCCCTCTTGAAATACAATACCAATTGAATTTCTTATCGAGTCATCATCTTTGCCCAAGTTAAATGAGTTAATTAAAACTTCTCCCTGATCTTGTTTAAGTAGAGTAGATAATATATTTATGGTTGTAGTTTTACCCGCACCGTTTGGCCCTAAAAAAGCAAAAAGACTTCCTTCATCCACATAAAAGTCGATGCCTTTTACAGCTTCTACATTCCCATAGTTTTTTTTAAGATTGCTTACTTCAATTATTTTCGCCATATTAAACCTCTCTAATAAATAAATTCAAAGATATTATATCACTTATTATCTTGTGAATTTAATATATTTTAATAAATAATCATGATGTTGTTAAAAAAAGAAAAAAATATGAGATCCCTCTCATATTTATTGCTTTTAGATTTTTTTTCCAGTGATCCTAATTCTTGGGTCAAGTAATCCAAGGGTTATATCGGCTATTAACGAAGTAAGCATTATCGCTCCATAAAGTAAAATTCCAATTGCGACTACAACATTTACATCGATATATAAATAACCTCCATAAACTCCAGAAATTATTATTAATGAATCTAAAAATAAATTTGCGATACCTTGAATGTTATAGACCGTTTCTATAAAGAAACTCATACCAATCACAAAAACAAAGGTTGGGATTATTTGAGGAAATATTGTAACTAGCGAGTCTCTTATGGAATGTCTAACTATTGCTTGTCTTCTTGTGAGCCCTTTAGCTCTTAAAAGGATAAAGTGGTCCGAGTTTAAATTCTCAATAATGTCGCCTCTAACAAGTTGAGCGAATTTTCCCATCGGTCCAATCGATAAGGCAATGACGGGAATAATCATTCCTTCTAATTGTTTAGCGAGCGGAGCGCTATAATAAGGTTCTTGCGGTAGTAAAAGATCCCATTTATAACCCACATACATAACTAAAAAGAAAATGACTATAAATGATGGAATCGCATTAAAAACCATTGAAAAAGCTGAAATAATGACATCAGCTATTTTATTTTTCTTTACAGCTGCTATAACGCCCAACAATACACCGAAAGGTACATAGATAAATAAGGCAGCTATATTATACTTCATAGATATAAGTAATTTTCTGCCAATCAATTCCCAGACATCTTTGCCTCTCATGGAAGTTCCAAAGTCCCAATACCTAATGATATTTTCAAAATAAAACTTAAAGTTATTCCAAGCGTAAGGGAAAGCTTCAGAAAAAGTCATACTATTCCATTTCATCATCATCGATATCGACAAAATCATATAAGTAAAGACCAGAACTACAAGCATGCTGATGATTATTAAGATTATTCTCTTTAAAATATACTTAAACATAACTAAAACCTCGTAAAATTTTCTTGCGACATTAACTATTGTATAAGATAATTAACATTTATTCAATCTAATCTTTTAATTAGAAAAGAAAATGACTGGAAGACCAGTCATTTAACTTCTTAATTCAGCTTTAAGTTCAGTTTTTAGGGAATTGATAATCTTGTCAATTTGATCATCAACCTCTTTTGTCTCTAAAGTTCTTGATTCACTCATAAACTCTAATCTAATAGCAATTGATTTTTTGTCTTTCATCGAATTGTCTATATAAACGTCAAATATATTTATATTATTTAACGTTTTTTTAGCGGCTTTTCGAATACAATCAATAATACTATTAGCGCTTATTGAGTTTTCAACCATTATCGCAATATCTCTTTCAATTGAAGGATATTTGGTCACTTCCTTATAACTTATTTGCATTTCTTTTGTTATAGCATAGATATTTTTAAGTTCAATTTCACAAACGTAAATATCTTTTACGCCAATCGAATGTTCTAATTCCGGATGAAGTTTGCCAATAAAGCCAATTTCTTCATTATTAACTGTAACAACAGCACTAATTCCCGGGTGAAGATTCTTTAAGTTTTCTTTACTTAATTCAAAATTATAAATATCTATTTTTAAGGTTTCGAATAAGCCTTCGATTAAACCTTTCAAATGATAAAAATCCACTTCTTGAACTTGGCGTTGCCAAGAGGAATAATCAATTTTACCTTGCATAAGAATAGCCAATTTTTCTTTTTCTGTCTCTTCAAAATATGTATTAGCTATTTCGTAAATAAAAATATCATTAACTTTCCTTGACTTATTGTAATCTAAAACATTTATCAATGATGGAATTATTGAATGGCGAAGATATTCTTTTTCTTGAGTTAACGGATTTAAGATTTTAATTGTGTTTATCTCTTTTTGATCAAATGAAACAGCAAGCTCTTTTGATACTAAAGAATAAGTTTTAGTTTCATTGAAACCTCTAGCTGTAAGAAAATCTTTAATTTGCCTTTTTGTTTTTTGTTTGCTATTTAATCCGCCTTGCGTAGGTGTAATTGGTAATGATAATGGAATTTTATCATAGCCATGAATTCTAACAATTTCTTCGATTAAATCTTGATATGAGTCCATAGGTCTTCTGCTTGGAATAGTAACCAAGAAGTCATTGCCCTTTTGTTTATATTTAAAATCTAGACGATCGAGGATGTCTTTAACAATATCTTCAGTATAATTATAACCTGTTACTAAATTAAGTTTTTCAAGACTTAAAGTTATTACTTTTTCTTCTTTGGTGCAATCGTTGTAGAAACTTGGGTTTCCAACGGCAATTGCATCAGCGTATTTAATCAATAAATCACAAGCGAAATTAAGTGCCTCCAAAGTCATTTCTGGATTAATGCCCTTTTCAAAACGCGTTGAAGATTCACTTTTTAAATTTAATCTATTCGCTGTTTTTCTAACTTTAACAGGATCAAAAACAGCTGATTCTAGAAGAACTGTTTTTGAGTTTTCGTCAATTTCAGTTTCTAATCCACCCATCACTCCCGCTAAAGCTATTGGTTTTTTACTATCTGTTATTACGATATCACCAGCGATTAAATCTCTTTTTTCGCCATCCAAGGTAATGATTGTTTCGCCTAAAAAAGCTTCTCTAACAATGATTTTATCGCTTTCGATTTTATCGTAATCAAAAGCATGTAAAGGTTGTCCGTATTCTAGCATTGTATAGTTTGTAATATCGACTACATTGTTTATTGGCCTGATACCTGAAGCTATTAGCCTTGATTTTAGCCAATAAGGACTTTGTTTGATATTTACGTTTTCTAGGATTTGACCATAATAGACTTCACTTGCTTTAGTTTTAGTAAAAATACTGACAGGGCTGATAACATTTTTTCTTTTAATATTAGGAGTTTCAAAATTTAATTTTAAATTTAACATGCAAGCGGTATCGTAAACGACGCCTCTAATAGATAATAAATCAGCTCGATTAGCGGTCAAATCTAACTCTAAAGTATAGTCGTTTAACTTTAAGTATTCAAGCGGATCGCCACCGATTGGCGCATCATCACCTAAAACATAAATACCTAGTTCTTTATTATCAAACTCCTGAATTCCAAGTTCAGCTAGTGAACAAATCATACCGTATGACTCAACTCCACGGATTTTTGCTTTTTTGATTTTGAAGTTACCAGGTAAAGTAGCCCCGACTTTCGCAACTATTACTTTTTGTCCTTCATCGACATTAGGAGCGCCACAGATTATCTGTAATTCCTCATCTAAAACGTCAACTAAACAGACATTTAATTTGTCAGCATCTTCATGTTTATGAATCTTTTTTACATAACCAATAACAAGGTTATCAACCTCGATAAGTTTATTTAATCCCGAAACTTCTTGACTCATCAAATTAAATGAATCAACTAATTTATCCTTATTTATTTCTTCGGAGAAATACTGGTTTAACCAATTCAATGATATTTTCATCATTACCCCCTAAAACTGTGAATTGAAACGCAGATCGTTTGTATAGAGCAATCTGATATCTTCAATTCCATATTTTAACATAGCTATTCTTTCAATTCCCATTCCTAAGGCAAAACCTTGGAATTTATTGGAATCATATCCAGCTGCCTCTAAAACATTATTATTAACCATTCCGGCACCTAATATTTCAATCCAGCCAGTATTCTTACACATTGAACAACCAGTTCCGTTACATTTAAAACAACTGACATCTACTTCAACTGAAGGTTCAGTAAATGGAAAATATGATGGTCTTAATCTGATTTGTCTATTTTCGCCAAAAAGCCTTTTAGCTAACATAAGCAAAGTTCCTTTTAAATCAGACAGACTAGTTAATTCATCGACAACTAAAGCTTCAATTTGCATAAATTGATGCGAGTGCGTTTGATCATCATCATCCTTACGATAAACCACACCTGGACAGATGATTTTCAGCGGTTTTTGTTCAGAGTTTTCTAAAAGACTGCGAACTTGAACTGGAGAAGTGTGAGTTCTTAAAAGTGTTTCTTCAGAAATATAAAAAGAATCTTGCATTTCTCTTGCAGGATGATCTTTAGGTAGGTTCAACATTTCAAAATTATAAAGATCACTTTCAATTTCTGGTCCTTCTTTTATTTCATAACCTAAAGAAATGAAGATATCTTCAATTTCTTCGACAGTTTTATTTAAGACGTGTCGATGGCCAACAGCGATATTTTTACCCGGTAAGGTAATATCGATTTTTTGTGCTTCTAACAAAGCATTGATTTTTTCTGAATCGATGGATTTTTTCTTTTCATCGATTAAACTGGAAATATTTTGTTTAGCTTCGTTGATCAACTTACCGATTAACGGTTTTTGATCATTAGGTAAGTTTTTTAATTCCTGCATCAAATCGTTAAATTCGCTTTTTTTACCTAAATATTTAGCTTTTTTATCCAGTAATTCATTGGTTGTCTTAACTGAAGCAATCTCTTCTTGAGCTTCTAAGATAATTTTCTTTAACTTTTCTTCCATATTTTCCTCCAATAAATAAAAAAATCGCCCTTAAAATAAAGGGCGATCAATAATAACCGTGGTACCACCTTAGTTCTAGTATAAACACTAGCACTTAATAAACCCTTAACGCAGGTTTTACGGAGATGATTAATCTCACTCAAAAGCTGAATTCATTAGGTTTAGATTAAATGCTCTCAGCATAAATCACATTTTTCTCTTTAAATCTAAATTAGCTAATTACTACTGCTTTGTCATTGTGTTATCTATATTATAACAAATTAAATATTTAATTCAAGCGGCTAAATGATTATCTTCTTGAAGTAATAGCTAATAATCTCAACATTTCAACATAAATCCAAACTATTGTGACCATTAAGCCTAAAGATAAGATCCAACCAATCTTTCTGTCTGCGCCGCTATCGACAAAATCCTTAATTCTTTGAAAATCAAGAAGCAAGAAGAAAGCTGATAGACCAGCAGAGATGAAAACCACGATATAATACAAACTACCTAGTTGTAAAAATATCGATAAAAGACTCATAATAATAACGCTGATAAGAGCTACAACCATAAAGGAAGCAAACTTTTGATTGACTTTAATAATATTAGTTGAAAACAAAAGCAACATAACAATGAACACAACTGCAGTAGTCGCCAATGCTGTTGGGACTATACCTTCGTAAAGATATTCATACATCTTAGATATTAACCCTAAGACAACACCTTCACTAGCAGCGTAGATAAAGCCGAAAACCGGCGCTAGATTGACTGATCTTGTGCCAATCAAAACTGAGATAAATCCGAGGATCATCGCACCGATAATCCAACCAAAACTGATGCTTTCAACAGGCATCATCGTCCAAATAAGATAAGCCGCAATTGCTGCTACGGCGATTAATATAATTGTTTTAATAGCTACATTGGTGTAGGTTACCGGTTTCTCGCTTAAGACTGTATAACCTTCAGCTTGTCTAAACACCGGATTAGAACTGTGCATTCTCATGTTTAATCCTCCTAAATTTAATAATATTATACACTAAATGTATGAAGTTTTTATGATGTTTTTATCAAAAATCAAATATTGATATCTGGTTTTTGTCTATCATGCCATCAAAGACGCCGAGATCTTCTAATTTTTCAAATAAAACCGTCGATAATTTTGTTCGGTTTTTAACGTCTTGTTTAGAGATAAATTCTTTCTCATTTCTTGCATCAACGACTGATTGAGCTGCTTTTTCACCCATTGAATCAATAACAATAAGTGGTAGAATCAATGACTTTTTATCGTCAGAAATTATAAAATCTTTAACTTGTGATTTATAAAGGTCAATAGGTTTGAAAGAGAAACCTCTTTTAACCATTTCTAAAGCAACTTCTAGTACAGTTTGTAAATCTTGTTCGCGATTAGATGCATCTTTACCTTTTTGTTTTATGTCATTAAGTTTTTCAACAATCGCTTGTTCTCCGCCATAAAACACATCGACATCAAAGGTTACTGCACGTTTAGAAAAATATGCAGAATAGAAATAAATTGGTTGATATAACTTAAACCAAGCAATTCGCATCGCCATTAATACATAAGCAGTCGCATGAGCTTTTGGGAACATGTATTTGATTTTAGAACATGACCAGATATACCATTCAGGAACATTATATCTTCGCATCTCATCAGCGTAACTTGCCCATTTGTTCGGGTTAGAAATAGCTTTTCCTTTTCGAACAAACTCCATAATTTCAAAGGCGAGGTCAGGATTGAGTCCGTATGAGATTAAATGCACCATTATATCATCTCTACATCCGATAACATCTTTAAAATCCACTCTGCCAAATTCTCGATTTTTTCCAAGAACAAGCGTTTGCGAATTACCGTACCAAACATCAGTACCATGAGATAAACCAGATATTTTAACTAAATCTGCGAAGGATTTAGGTTTTGATTCTGAGAGCATACCTCTAACGAAACTAGTTCCAAGTTCTGGAATACCATATGAAGCAACATCACTCATGATGTCATCAGAAGTTAAACCTAATACTTCTGTACCCGATAGCATTCTAAATACATCGATATCGTCAACCGGAATATCTTTAGGATTATTGAAAGGGAATTCCTCTGGATTTTCCTTGACTAAATCCATTAGATAACGAATGACCGTTGGATCATCATGACCTAAAACGTCAAGTTTGAAGAGATTATTTTCAAAAGAATGATATTCATAATGGGTTGTTTTCCAAGAAGTGTCTTTCGAATCTCCTGGGTATTGAACCGGAGTAATATCATAGATGCTCTTATTGTTAGGAACAACCACTATACCGCCTGGATGTTGTCCGGAACTTCTTTTTGAGCCTTCGATTCCTTTGGCGAGTCTTGCCATTTCAGCATGTCTTACAAAAATTGGTTCAAGACCTTGTCTTTTACGCTTAGCATTTAATTTTTTATAATATTCGCTAACCATTGCAAAGGATGTTTTAGAAGCGCAAGTACCGATAGTACCGGCTCTAAAAGCGTAATTTACGCCGAATAATTTGCGAATATATTCATGAACTTCACCTTGATATTCACCCGAAAAATTCAAATCAATATCTGGGGTTTTATCACCTTTGAAACCTAAGAACGTTTCAAAAGGAATGTCGTGTCCATCTCGATTTAATCTAGTGTTACAAATCGGACATTCAGCCTTTGGCAAGTCCCAACCGCAATCGGTGTTTTCAAAAACATCATGGTATTCTTTTTCAAAATCATTTTCACCATATGCTTGTTTTTCTTCATCGGTTTTCTTAAAAGCATGGAAATGGCATTTTGGACAAACATAATGTGGTGGCAAAGGATTCACTTCAGTGATTCCCATTAAAGTCGCCACAAAAGATGAACCAACCGATCCTCTTGAGCCAACCAAATAACCATCATCTAATGATTTTTTTACCAAAAGATGAGAGATATAGTAAATTGTTGAGAAATGATTCTTGATGATGCTGTCAAGTTCTTTATCTACACGATGTTGAACTATTTCTGGCAAAACATCTCCATAGAGTTCTTTTACTTTATCATTAACCATTTGTTGGACTTTGTTTTGTATAGAAGGAACGCCTTTTTCAGCTAAAAATTCATCTGTAGGCGCATATAAATCATTAGGGATAATCGTAATTTCTTCAACCAATTCTTCAACTGCTTGAGAATTTTTAACGACTATTTCATAAGCGATATCGCTACCTAAGAATGAAAATTCTTCCATCATTTCTTCAGTAGTCATAAAGTATTGATTTGGTTTTAATTCTTTATAATATAATTCATGAAAACCGCCGCCGCCAACAAGTGGAGTGTTAATCATAATTTCGCGATATTTATAATCGCTTGGATCAAGATGATGTACATCTCCAGTCGCAACAACCGGAATATTCAATTCTTTACCAACTTCGACTATCTTCTTGATAACTCTTTGAATAACATTTCTCCAGTTAGGAGTTTCAGCTTCCATAAAACGGAAATAACTCAAAGGTTGTACTTCTAAATAATCATAATATTTAGCTTCTTTTACAAGCTCTCTTCTGGTTTTATTAAGAGCAATGTCAAAGAATTTTGAATTGAAACAACCACTGCTAACTAATAGTCCTTCCCGATGTTTATCGAGATAACTTTTTAAGACTTTAGCGTCTCGATCAAAGTAAGTTGTTAAACCTTCAGATAAAATCTTATATAAATTCTTAAGTCCCGATTGTTCTCTTATGATCATATTAATGTGTTTAGGATAAGGATACTTATAAACTTCCTGAGGATTAATGATTAAATTCAAATCTTGGAAGCGATTGAACCCTTCTTTTCTAAGAATTTTAACTAAATGCAAGAACACTTCAAAAAGCGCTTTAGTATCATTGATTGCTCGGTGATGACCATCGAGATTAACTTTGAAATATCTTGATACGCTTTTTAAATCAAATCTTGATTTATCAGGAATCAAAGCTTTAGAAAGCATTAGAGTATCTATTGAAGGATTTATTTTATTATCGATTCCGAGTTCTCGATAATTATAAGCTAGAAAATCAACATCAAAATCAGCGTTATGAGCTACTAAAACGCAATCTTTAGAAAACTCATGAAAATCCTTCAAAACTTCTTTAATTTTTCTTTTACCTTTTAACATCGAGTTATTGATTTTAGTGAAGTTTTCGGTAAATTTGGATATTGTCATTTCTGGATCAATCAACTCAGAAAATTCACCTAAAATCGCTCCATTTTTAACCTTTATTCCTGCAATTTCAATTAAAGTATCATAATTTAAAGACAAACCTGTAGTCTCAATATCAAAAATTACATATGTCATTTCTGAAAACAAGCCATTGTGTTCGCCCCTAGTTATAGTTATTTCTTCATCATTGACATAAACCATCTCTAAACCATAAATTGGTTTTATCGGTTTATTCTTGACATATTTTTCTAATATTGGAAAAGATTGAACAGATCCGTGATCGCTTAAACCGATAGCTTTATGACCATAAAAAAGCGCTCGATCGACATAATCTTCAATCTTATTTACACCGTCTAAAGTCGACATCTTTGTATGGAGATGAAGTTCTACTCTTTTATTTTCAAAATTATCTTCACGACGGTTATTTTCAATAACAGCTTCAGATCTAGCAATATTTAAAATCGAAAAAGTAACTTCATTGAAGTATGAGTCAAATTGCGCGTAACATTTAGCTTTAACTCCCATACCTTCAGTAATCTCTTTAAAAAAGTCTAAGTCTGTCGGTTTTGTTCTTCTCTTAACTAAATAAATTGAGTCTACGCCATCAGTTATAATAATTTTAACGCTTGAATTAGAATTGGAATCAACAATCTCATTTTCAACTACGATACCTTCAACATATATGATTGATTTTCCTTGATTTCTTTCTTTAAATTCTTCAAATTCTATTTCTGATTTTGGTGTTTTTGAAATTTCTGTAAAATCAGAAAAATCAGAAGGTTGATTCAAGGTAACATAATTAACTTCATTAGAATTTAAAATCTCTTTGCTTTCTTTAACGAATATTTCGTTAGTTTTTTTGATTTCTTCTTCAATTGACTCTTTAGTCGAATCAATTTCAATCAAAATCTCGACATCAAAGCCGATTTTTCTCATTTGTTCTTCAATTGAAAGTCGATATACTTGTGGAGATAAAGCTCCCTTAGGCACAAAAACTTTTATCGTATTTTCTTCAATATCTTTATCGTATTCCTTCAAAGGAAGTATTCTTTTATCATCTTTAGCAATTACATCAATTGCAAAGTCATAATAATCTAAAATTTCACCGTCCATTGTCAAAAATTTGACATTATAGTCAACGGTTTTTAAACTGTGATAGATATTGGTTAAACTTTGTAATTTTTGAATAAAATTACGAAAATGCATGATCGGTATAACCTTCTCAAATGTAAAGAAAAAGGTCCAAGTATCATTGATTTTGTCTACTTCAACCGCATCTATTTTACAGTAATCTTCAATTATTTTATCCTGGATATCCAGTTTTTCCAGCAATGCTTTTAGTTTGTCCAAAATATCATCTCCAATAACTATTTTATTATAACATAATAAAACTTAATTTTAAGAGTGAATTATTAAAACATTAAAAAAAACAGCCGAGGCTGTTTTTTAAAATTTTGCGGTTACTTTTTTTGCAAGAATCTCTTCAAGCGCCATTCCTACAGCTTTAACGCATTTGTTGTTAACTGAGGAATAGTTATCGTTTTTAATGATTTTAGCTCTTTTAGCTGCGATATAAGCAAGTTTGTATTTTGAGTCGACAACTTCTAATAAATCATCGATTGAAGGATATCTTAAACCTTCATGGTTGAAGTTCTTGCTCTTAATTTCATCTTCTTCATTATCAAAAACCATATCTCCGGATTCATAATCCCCGTATGAATAAGCTTCAACGTTGAATTGTTTAGGATCATATTTTGTATTAGCTTTAGAACTTCTATCATCTGAAGTTTCGATGTGATCGTTATCTTGTAATAATTTTTCTTTTATTTCCAATAATTTTTCTTGATTTAAATCATGTTTATCTTTAATCATTCTTTACCCTCCAAGAGTTTATAATACCTATGAATAGATCTTTCAGTTTTAGCATGTTCAGCTCTTATTATCGCATATATTCTATCAGCGGCATTAAACACTTCATCATTAACAACGATATAGTCGTATTTATAAGCTAAATGAAATTCTCTTTCCGCTTTGGAAATTCTTTTATTAATGGTTTCTATAGTATCTGTTCCACGAGCCTTCAAGCGATCTATTAAAGTTTGTCTTGATGGCGGAACGATAAAAATAAATACTGCTTCTGGGGTTTTTTCTCTAACTTGCAACGCACCTTCTACTTCAATTTCAACAATTACTTCCTTGCCTTTTTCCATCATTTTTTCAATGAAGTCAATCGGCGTACCATAATATTCACCAACAAATTCAGCGTATTCTAGAAAACCGTTTTCTTTGATTCTTTTTTCAAATTCTTCTCTGGAAACAAAGAAATAATCTACCCCATCAATTTCACCAGGGCGTGGTTTTCTTGTAGTCATTGATACTGAATAACAAAAATTATTATCGGGAATTTCAAAAAGCGCTTTTCTGATCGTGCCCTTTCCAACTCCCGACGGTCCACTAATAATAACTAGCAGCCCACGTTCGTTAAGTTTCAGAGTAACCCCTCCATTACTAAAAAAAGACGATAATTATTACCATATATCATAACATAAAAGCGATAAATAGTAAAATTATTTTTTTATTTTCATAATATGTTATAATTAATTTAGGTGATAAAATGAGCGTTGACGGAAGATTTATTGAACATTTGGCTAAAGAATTGAATCAAGAAACAGTAAATGCAAGGATAAATAAAGTATCTCAGCTTTCCAAAGCTGACTTTTTATTTTCTTTAAGCAACAATAAAAATCTTTATCTTTCTTTATCTACCGCTCTAGCAAGAATTCATCTAGTTAATGATAAATTTACGAACACTCTAACTCCTGGTGGCTTTTGTATGTTCTTGAGGAAATATATTGAAAAGGGTATTGTTTTGGCGGTAAAGTCATTAAACCATGACCGGATTATCGAAATAAAACTTAATAACCGCAATGATATCGGCGATATCAAAGATTATTATCTAATGGTTGAATTATTTGGTAGATATGCCAACCTGGTAATCCTTGATGAAGATAAAACCATAATTAATGCATTTAAACATATCCATCCTTTTGATAATGTCGATAGAATTATTGTCAATGGAATTAAATATGCTTTACCTAAAGATGATAAAATTTCTCCGGATGATTTAAAAACAATTGAAACATTTTTCAAAAGACCAAATTTAGGTTACAGGGATATAATTGATAATATTAGAGGAGTCTCACCGCTTCTAGCTAAAAAAATTATTAAAACTGCTAATTATAAAGAGGAAGATTATTTCCAAGAATATAAAAGATTATTCAATGAAGAAGTCAAACCGACAAAAAAAGGAAGCCAATTCTATTATCTAGATATCTTTGATGGTGAAAGAGAATATTTCTCTTCATTATCTGAACTTCTTGAAGTTCAATTCAAGGAAGCTTCCAGTTTAGATCGAGTTAGACAAATTCATAAATATCTAGCAAACTTCGTTAAGAATCATCTTGAAAAAAACTTAAATAAATTAGAAAAATTAAATAAAGACTTAAGAACCGCTGAAGATAATCAAATCAACCGAATTAAAGGCGATCTTATAATTCAGCACCTTCATGAGATAAATTCGAAGACTCAAGAACTAAAACTATACAGTTATGAATTAGATGAAGAGGTTTTAGTGGAGATTGACCTACTTCTTTCTCTAGTCGATAACGCAAATAAATATTATAGCCGCTATAAAAAACAAAAAAGTGCGATTAAATATATTAAAGAACAGATTCATCTTACAAAAATTGAAATCGATTATTTCAAGGATTTGACCTTACAAATAACTGATAACTATGAATTAAAAGACCTTGAAGAAATTCAAGATGAGTTAATAAATAATCGTTACTTGCAAAAGAAAAAAGCGAAAAACAATAAGAAAAACCCGAATTATGATATTTTTTATGATGAAGAAGGGGTAATGATTGTTGTTGGTAAGAACAACATTCAAAACAACTTTATCACTCATAAATTGTCGAAAAAAGATTATTATTGGTTTCATGTCCAAAATCAAAGCGGCTCACATACGGTTTGTATGACCGATGAACCGCTCAAGGAAATTACTATTAGAACCGCTGCTAATTTAGCTGCTTTATATTCAAAAAGCAAAATGTCTTCTTCAGTTCCAGTGGATTATACAAAAATAAAACATGTTAAGAAAATACCGCGTGATTTCGGCTCACATGTAACCTATACCAATCAAAAAACTATTTATATTGATCCCGATTTAAGTTTAAAAGAAAAATTAAGGAAAGGCTAAGCCTCTCCTTATTTTTTTTCTGCGATTTCTTTTTTGATTAATTCAATAAATTCATCGACTTTTACAGTTGTCTGTTCTTGTTCGCCGTAGCGTCTGTAAGTTACTTCATCACTTTCAACTTCTTTATCGCCAACCACTAATTGATATGGGATTTTTTTAGTCTGAGCTTCTCTAATCTTATATCCTAATTTTTCATCTCTATCATCCATCTCGACTCTTATTTTAGCCATTCTTAAACTTTCAACTAATTTTTGAGAGAAATTTAAATGATAATCGTTGTTAACAGGAATTACCTTTACTTGAACAGGAGCCATCCAAGTTGGAAAAGCACCGCCATAATGTTCAATCAAAATTCCGATGAATCTTTCAATCGATCCGTATAATGCTCGATGAAGCATCACCGGCCTTTTCTTTTCACCATTAGAATCGATATATGTTAAATCGAATCTTTCCGGTAAGTTCATATCTAATTGAATAGTACCGCATTGCCAAATTCGTTTCATCGAATCTCTAAGTTTAAAATCAAGTTTAGGTCCATAAAAAGCACCGTCTCCAGGATTAACCACATATTCTTTGCCAATAGCTTCTAGCGCATCAGCCAAAGCTTTTTCTGCGCGGTTCCAAGTAGCTATTTCGCCAATATATTTTTCTTCAGGTCTAGTCGATAGTTCGATATGGTATTCAAGTCCAAATACAGAGTACATATATTCAAATAATCTAACAAGTTCTTTTACTTCATTGACAATCATATCTTCTGTCATAAAGATATGGGCATCATCTTGAGTAAAGTTTCTAACTCTAAAAAGACCATTTAAAGCTCCTGAGGCCTCATGGCGATGAACCAAACCTAATTCTCCAACTTTTAACGGAAAGTCTTTGTAAGAATGAATATCGCGTTTATATACCAACATTCCGCCAGGGCAGTTCATCGGTTTGATAGCGAATTCTTGATCATCGATTTCTGAAATATACATATTTTCTTTATAATTGTACCAATGACCGGAAACTTCCCATAATTCCTTATTAAGCATTATTGGAGTTTGAATGAGCTTGTATCCTTCTTTCAAATGAACGTCATACCAGAAGTTTTCTAGTTCTCGACGTAAAATCATACCGTTCGGTAGCCAAAAAGGGAATCCCGGACCATATTCGCTTAGCATAAACAAATCTAATTGCTTACCAAGTTTGCGATGGTCTCTTTTTTTGCGTTCTTCAAGATTATTTAAGTGTTCGTACAACTCTTCCTTAGTAAAGAATGAAGTTCCATAAACTCTTGTAAGTTGTTTGTTATCGGAATTGCCGCGCCAATAAGCACCAGCTAAACTTAAAAGTTTAAAATTTTTAATCCACTTTGTGCCCGGTAAATGGGGCCCACGACATAAATCTGTGAAATGACTTTGTCGGTAAATTGATATTTCTTCATCCTTAGGCAAGTCTTTAATCAATTCCATTTTATAAGGATCGTCTTTAAAGAATTCAAGGGCTTCATCGTATGATAAAACTGATCTTTCAATCTTAGAATTTTGCGAAGCGATTTTCTTCATCTCTTTTTCAATGGTTTTTAAATCAGCTTCAGTCAAAACATCTTCGCCTAAATCGATATCATAATAGAATCCTTCTTCAATTACCGGTCCAACACCAAAACAAGCGTGAGGATATAGTTTTTTAACCGCTTCAGCTAATAGATGAGCAGTTGAGTGTCTTAAGATATCCAAGGCTTCAGGATCG
>JAVEVN010000107.1:0-3768 GCA_034005025.1 Candidatus Izemoplasmatales bacterium
CACATCGGCAAGATTATTACAGTTAATAAAACAAATTTATTTTTAATTTTTGATTTTTTAATTTCATAAGCGATGAAATAACCAAGAACCATCGAAATTAAAGTAGTCGCAGTTGCAAATACTAAAGAGTTCCTAAAAGCTACTAATGTCGAACTTTCAAGCAATAGCTTAAAATGGCTAAAAGATATAGCAATATCGGCAAAAGTAACCGATGAATCCAAGTTAGAAAAACTGATAAAGATCATCGCAATGATTGGAATAAATACTAAGATGCCTAACCAGACCTGATAAGGTCTAGCTAAGACTTTAAACTCCTTATTCACGCTTCTTCTACCTTCATCATATGAATCTCATATGGGTCGATTGATAAACCGATCGATTGACCGACTTCATAACTTTCATAAGTATGAACCAATAGTTTTGTATCATTGACTAAAACTTCATATTCGTTATGAACTCCCTTAAATAAAGAGAAAACAACCTCGCCGATTAACTTCGCTTTTTCTAAATCGACGACATCGAAATCTTCAGGACGAATCACCACATCGACTTCTTCACCGTCAGAAAACGTATATCCCATGGAGTTAAAATCAACTCCTAAGAAATTAACTAAATCTTTTTTAATATATTTGCCTCTGATTATATTGGTTTCGCCAATAAAATTAGCTACATATCTATTTATCGGCTCATTATAAATCGATTTAGGAGAACCGAGTTGAAGAATCACTCCTTCTTTCATAACGGCGATTCTATCGCTCATCGTCATCGCTTCTTCTTGATCATGAGTTACGAATAAGAAAGTGATTCCTAAAGTTCTTTGCATTTCTTTAAGTTCATATTGCATGTTTTGTCTAAGTTTTAAATCTAAAGCCGCTAACGGTTCATCTAGTAAAAGAATCTGCGGTTTATTAACGATGGCTCTAGCTAAAGCAACACGCTGTTGTTGGCCACCGGATAATTGATCAACTTTTCTTTTAAATAAATGATCCAGTTTAACTAATTTTAAAGCATTGATAGAATCCTTATAAATCAAGTTCTTTATCGCTTTTTTAGGAGAAATTTCTTTAATAGAACTCGCTTCTTTAATTTCTTTAGCAATTAATTCTTCACCGTAGAATTCTCTTAAATAATCCCAAGAACGATTATTAAGTCCGAAAGCAACGTTATCGACAACGTTTAAATGAGGAAACAAAGCATACTTTTGAAAAACGGTATGAATCGGTCTTGCATAAGCCGGCAAGTCGTTAAAAACTTCACCGTTAATAATTATTTCTCCCTCTTCCGGTTTAATAAAACCGCCAATCATTCTTAATATGGTTGTTTTACCACAACCTGATGGACCTAGAAGCGTTAAAAATTCATTCTCATATATTGTTAAGTCAACATTTTTGACAACCATTTCATCATCATAACTTTTACAGATATTTTTTAGTTCAATTAAGGCTTTTTTGTTTTCCATTATTTACCCCCCCTTAAATTATTTTATTTACAAGAGATAATTATAGAATTAATTTTGAAAAATGCAAGTGTTTTTTACTATTTTTTTCTAATATTTTTTTCATTGAATAAAATCTAAACTAATCGCTAGATTTAGCGATGGCTTTGAAATTAAAAAACGCCCAAAAATGGGCGTTTAATCGTTAATATTTTTTGCGTTTTTTAATCTTTGTTTATTTTTGATTTTTTGATTAATTATTTCAATGTTTTTAAATACTTATTAATCGCTATCGCTGCATGCGCTCCGTCGCTTGCCGCTTTTACAACTTGTAACAATCCGCCGATACAATCTCCAGCTGCAAACAATCCTGGAACATTAGTCATGTAATTATCGTCGACAACAATATAATTGTTCTCAATAAAAGCGCCGATTCTAAGTGCAAAGTCATTCGCTGATGGGGTACCAATCGCAACGAATAATCCGTCTACTTCATATTCTCCGCTTTCAGTCACTACTTTTTTTACTACTTCGTCACCTTGAATTTCGCAAAGAGGTTCAGTAACTAACTTTTCAGTGATTTCTTCTTCAATATGTAAAGGTAATCCAAGGCCATTGGTAAAGACAGTGATATCTTTAGTGAAGTTTCTTAAAACTTCTAGTTCCTCTAACATAAACTCAGCGTTACCAATAACGCCAATCTTTTTATTGCGATAGATAAACCCGTCACAAATAGCGCAAAAACTAACGCCTTTGCCGATAAAATCCTTAAATCCTTTAACTTTGATATTTGGTTTTGCTTGTCCAGTAGCTATCAATACCGATTTTCCCTTAAATTCTCTATGAGTTGTTTTTACGGTAAAATCGTCAAAATTTTCAATTCCGATTACTTCTTCTTCAACTATTTCAACGCCAAGTCTTTCTGCTTGCGCTACACCTTGTTCGACAAGATGTTTTCCGCTAACAGTATTTTCAAAGGCCCAGTAGTTGTCTATATGATTAGTTTTACCTAGAGTGCCTAAGTCTTTCATAATCATTAAGACTTTTAAGCGGAACCTTTGTAAATAAATAGCGGCGGATGCCCCTGCAGGTCCTCCGCCAATAACTATTATGTCATACATTTTTTTATTTTAGACCTAATCTCTTTAATAAATCGTCTTTTCTCATCAGACCGATTACTTGTTGTTTAACTTGGCCATTTTCAAATAGGTATACTGTAGGGATACTTGATACACGGAATTGATTTGCTAAATATCCTTCTTCATCAACATTGACTTTAGCTACTTTTACTTGTCCTTCCATTTCAGTAGAAATTTCTTCTAAGACTGGAGCTAACATTAAACATGGTCTACACCAAGGAGCCCAAAAATCAACGATTACTGGAATGTTTGAATCTAATACTTCTGATTTAAAAGTTTCTGTAGTTACTTTAACTGGCATAAATTTATCCTCCGAAAATTATTATTTTTATATTTACCTATCATATTTTAACAAAGTCTGATAGTTATTCAAAATGATTTGCTTAAACCTTATTAGAATTTACTTTCATCAATTCTATAGGTTGTCCATTCCGATAAAGGAACGGCTTTTTTACTTATATAAAAGTCGATTGCCGGTTTATTCCAATCGAGGCAAACCCATTCCATTCTACCGCAATTATTAAGTTTTGCTTCCTTTAACAAATATTCAAACAATTTGTTGCCAATACCTTTGCCACGAAATTCTTTATAAACAAATAAATCTTCTAAATAAAGGCCTTTTCTTCCCTTGAAAGTTGAAAAATTATAAAAGAATAAAGCAAAGCCTGCTGGTACTCCATCTAAAAAAGCGATGATTACTTTAGCGCTTTTTTCTACAAATACGGAATTATAGATATCTTCTTTAGTCGCTATTACTTGATCTGATAGTTTTTCGTATTCAGCTATTCCTTTGATAAAATCTAGAATTAACTCACTCTCATTTTCTAATGCATATCTTATTTGTAAATTCACAATTTTATCTCCTTTAAAATAACGTTAATTGTTTCCCGCTAATTTTTTTCTTTTCTAGAAGATCTAAATAAGAAAAATATATTTGATCGGCTAAATCAGATAAACTTACATTGGTAGTGTCTATTATCAAATCTAATCCGTTAATTTCTTTTAAATTAAATTCTACACGGTCAGCCATAATTCTTTTTTTTATGTCTTCTGGATAGTCTTTTCTTAAAGCCATTCTTCTTCTTCTCGTGCTTTCTTTTGTTTTTAAGAAGATTGCAACAATCGTACATTCACTTGTTTCTAAGAACGATTTTAATCCTTGCGGCTCTAAGATGATGAATTTATCATCTGCAA
>JAVEVN010000108.1:0-3744 GCA_034005025.1 Candidatus Izemoplasmatales bacterium
GAGGTCTCATAATCATATTCAATTATCTCTTGATTTTCAAAAGCCATAATGCCTTCGCCTTTATCAAAATGATAATTTATGACGCTATCGACCCAATCAAAAACTGGCTTTTCTTCTTTATATGTTATTTTTATCTCATCAATTATTTTTGATAATATATTCTTATCTGGTCCGATAACTAACGCGATCGGCTCATATAAATAAGTAATTTTTTTATCGGTAAAAATCGGCATATCGTTAAAGATAACTTTAACTATATTTTTGCCAGGTACGTCTTTATGATCGACAATGAAATAACCCTCAGGTAAATCAGGATAAGTAATATCCTTGATTTCACCATGAGAAATAGCAGCTCTTAAAGTAAAGGCATAAAGCATCCCTTCCATTTTAATATCCGCAGTATAAAGAGCTTTACCGCTGGTTTTTTCATCATTATCAACTTTGTTAATTGGAATAGAAATATCTTTCAAGTAAACATCACCTCTTAGAAAAACTAATTGCCCCTGTCGGACATTTTGCTATACACAAACCACATTCAAAACATTTATCAGGGTTAAAGGTTATAACCCCTGGATAATCAATTGCAAAATATGGACATATCTTTTGACACAACATACAATCAATACATTTGTCTCGGTCTAACACCGGCAATGATTGCTCATATACTACTTCTTTTTTAAGTCCATGATTTATAACTTCTTCGATAGAATTAAAGCCATATTTTTCTAAAGCTTTTGGTAAATCATTAATAATCTTTGAATAAAGTTCCTTGCCTTGTAATAGTGCAGCTGAAAGCATCTGAACTGCAGAAGCCCCAGCCAATAAGAATTCCAATACATCATCAGCCGATTTAATTCCGCCAACACCGATAACGGTCAAAGAAGGTTCAGCTTGTTTTATTTTATAAACCGTAGCTAAAGCAATCGGTTTAATTGCCGGTCCGCTAGTCCAAACAAAACCTTTATCATTACTATAGATAATCCGTTTTTCTTTAAGATCAATCTTCATTGTTGGTCCTAAAGAATTAATCGCCACAACGCCATTAGCTCCAGCTTCTTTTATCGCTCTAGCAAAACCTTCAGGATTTGGAATGTGTGGAGATATTTTCATATAAATCGGTTTTTCTGTATTTCTTCTAATCGATCTAACAGTTTCTTTGATAACTTCTAAATCCGTGCCAACATAATGAGTTGAAATCTCATAAGCATCGGCGAAACGATCAACCTTAGGAACTAAAAACTCCATGTCTTCTTTTGTATAGCCTAAAGAGACAATCAAAGGCCGATCTTTATTTTTAGTAAATTCCGGAAGGATCTCATTGACCCATACCTCATAACTTATTTCGCTCCATAATTCGCTATTCATAATAAAAGTCTTATCGCCATAAATACATGGCTTAGGAATATGAGGCAATTCTTTAGAGATCGTCTTAGTGACGATACCGCCACAACCTTGATCAACTAAAAACCTTAATTTTTCTAAATCGCCATTCAATGGTCCGGCTGCCGGCATCAAGGGATTATTTAACTTTAATCCGTCAAAACTAGTACTTAAATTCAATATTCTTACCTTCTTTCTTAATTCTTTCCCAAAGCTTTTTGGCCATCATTAAAGCTTCTTGATAAAGTTCATTATAGTCTGATATTAAGTTATAATCTTTAATCACTAAATTACCTTTAGAAAACAAATGCTTTGGTTTTAACCCTGGATAAACTCCATAGAATAAATGCCCGAAGATATTGTCTTCATTAACAGGCGTATAAGTTTTAATATCAACAACCAATAAATCGGCTTCTGAACCTTTTGTTATACTTCCTAAATTTGTGCCTAATAACATATTTGCATAATCATAGGTGTTATTGATGATTTTTCTTAAATCCTCAAGAGAAAAACCGATAGGTGAGTTTTCTTTTAAATGGCTCAAGTAAAAGATATATAAATATTCAATTGCTTGAGACATCATCAGCCCATCATTGCCGCTGATAACTCTTATTCCCTTATCCAAGAATTTTTTAATTCTCGCTATACCAACTGCATTATTCAAATTAGAAGTGACGTTCACTGCGATAGTTGAATTATGTTTCTTGATGATATCTAATTCTTTATCGCTCACATGTGTGCAATGAACTAATAGGGATTTGTCATTTAAAAGATCAAACTTTTCTAATCTTTCTACTACAGTCATTCCGTATTTACTTAAAGAATCTTCTTCGTCCATCAAACTTTCTGCCACATGGATATGAATGCCATTACCATTTAAGGATTCTTTAATCTTTCTCAAAGATTCGTCGCTTAAAGAAAGTGAAGCATGCATCCCGAATAAACCGGCTATATTTTTATTCTTATTGTTAACTATAAAATTCGTGTTTTCTTCTATAGCTTTTGAGAGGTCAAATCTATCACTTGTTTCAAAAGCTAAAACGGCTCTTAAATCCAACTTATCAATCAATGCTTTTCTTATTTGATTTAAACTGCCGCTAACCAGATTACTAGCATGATGATCGATCAAGGTAGTCGTACCGAAACTCAATTGTTCTAAAGAACCCATAAGAGCGGAATAATATATCATATCTTTATCTAAGAAATGATCTAACTTCCACCATAATTGTTCAAGAATTTCAACGAAGTTTTTCGGATTGAAATCAATAGCCATGCCTCTTGCAAAAGTTGAATAAAGATGAGTATGTCCTGAGACAAATCCAGGTATGATCAATTGACCGAAACAATCGATCTCTTCATAAGAATTATCTTTATAATCAGCCATTTCCCCAATTTCTCTTATCAGATCATCAAAGATAATATAACCATTTTCAATATAATTTTTATAGTCATAAATTTTAGCATTAATCAATGCATACATCTCTTTCACCTAGACTTTCTTAGCTACTGCTTTAACAAATTTAGAGTCTTTAATTACGAACTCGCCTCGATTGATTGTATGAATAACTCTTCCTGATCTTTTAAAATTCTCATAGAGATTATAATCGGTACTGCCGTGATGAACATCAATGAAGTTATCATAGATTTCATAAACGAAAATAGAAGCTAAATTACCCTCTTTAATACTTCCCCGCTCAGATAAATTCGGATAAAGGCTTGCAATATTTTTACTCATCTTATCGATCGCTTTATCCTTAAAAAGCTCATATAAAACATCAAAAGAATATTCCACTCCGCCAATACCCAGAGGAATATCTTTTAAGAATTGTTTGTCTTTATCATTTTTATTAAAAGCACAATGATCAGTTCCAATAGAATAAATATATTCAAAATTATCTTTTAAAATCGTTCTTTCTTTTCTTGTTCTTAAAGGTGGAGCTAAAGTATATAAATATCCATCGCATCTTTCTAAAAAATCATTTATGAACAAAAAGTAATGAGGACAACTTTCAATAAAGAATTTTTTATTAATTAAATCTTTATACTCTGCCAACAATTTCTCTAAAGTGTGTCCAGAACTCAAATGCACCATATATAGATAGCCGCCATGTTTTTCAACATAACTAGCCAATTTCAAAGCTTCTTTAGTTTCAGCTAAAGTCGGTCTTGATTTAAGTAGGCAATTGAACTTATAAGCCGGATTCAAATCGATTAGATTATCGTTTTCAATATGAGCCAACAATAAAAAATCATATTTTTCTGAAAGTTTTAATAATTCGATAATTTCATTATCATAGGTTCTTCTATCGCTATCGGAATAAGTTGTAAAGAGTTTTAAAGAATTAATTCCTAAACTCTTCATCT
>JAVEVN010000005.1:0-17623 GCA_034005025.1 Candidatus Izemoplasmatales bacterium
CCGGTTTACACTTCAATAGAATCTATGCCTCATGGTTTGGTTCCCGGATTGTGTCGAACCGGCAACCAAACCATGAGGCATAGATTCTATTGAAGTGTAAACCGGTAAAGCGTCAATATCAAGTCCAATCCCCAGCAATAAAGGATCTTTTGACTCTAAGAATTTAGGATTATCGATAACGTCTCCAAAGAAAACTGATTCTCTAATTCTATTTGGCACTTCAATACCGATAGTGTTTTTTCCAGGAATAGGAGCTTCAATTCTAATTGAATAAGCAGATAAACTCATTTGAATATTATCTGATATCGAAGTGATTTTCTTAGTTGGAACCCCTGAAGCTAAAGATACTTCATATCTTGTTACAGTAGGACCCATAGTATAGTTTGTGACTGTACCTTCAATTCCAAAAGATATCATTGTTTCATTAATGACGTCAATATTCTCTTTAACCCAAGAAGGTTCTACATCAGTTTTGTTTTCATTCTTTTTGAATAAACTAACTGGAGGAAGAACATATTCTAATTCATCAAACTTAGGTGTTTGAGTAAATTGTTTTTCATGTTTAGGCAAGTCTTTATTCGGTTTATATTCTTCATAGACAAAATCATCTGCGAAGCCGATTTCTTTTTCCTCATCGATTACTTCGTCTTCTTTAAAAATAATATCATCTGCATTTTCTTCTTCGGGTTTAACAGGAATAAACTCATCTTTAGAAGAGTTTTCATCAACTAAATCTTTCAAAACCTCATCATCAGAATTATAGGTCGGTCTATCTTCAAATTCCGCAGCTTTTTCAAAAAATTCATCAACTGGAACCGATTCGATTTCACGATGAGAATTAATGATTTCTTCAGGAGAAACTTCAGGTTCAACCGGTTTTTTGGAGTGCAAGTCATCTTTTGTCAAACCTTCTTTAGTAAAAGCTTTTTTATGTGTTGTCGAATCAATACTGACAAATTCGTAGTAAGAACTACCATAACGACGTTGAGCTTCTTCTTTGGTCAACCTTGGTTCTTTTCTAAAAATATCATATTTTTTGTCAATATCGCCATTGCCTTTTCTATCATTTGGAATATTAACGACATCTTTATTTTCCACACCAAAAGGCGAGATAAAAGAATTAGTCATATTCTTCTTATCTTCGATAGTTCTGATTTCAGGAATAAAGAAAGAACGATTGTCCTTTGTGCGCGAAGTTTTAGGTATGATTCTTTCCGGTTTATTCTTTTTCCTAAAGCACATGTTATTCCTCCTCGGTTTCTATTAATTCATCCCAAATTTTTTCGGCTTTAACAGTCTCTTCTTCAGAGTGTTTAAACAAACTCTTGCTATAAACTTTGTTAGTTTCTTCACCAACAATCGAGATAATTAGTTTGCAAACCTCTTTGGTAACTAAAACTGTGGTCGGTTTAATAGCCAATTTTCTAAACCAATAAATTGGATTGGCATAATTTAAAACCGTTTTACCGATAGAAAATATTTTAGAAATTTTTAACTTGCGATTTAATTTCATCAATTTAGAATCATCAATAGCTTTTTTCTTATTCAAAATATCGATGATTGTCGAGATCTTAAACCCTTTAAAATGTTTTAGCAATTTTCCATTAGTAAGTTTTTCTACTCTTTTTGTTATATAATAATTTAACTCAAGAATTTCTTCAATTGATAACTCGTAAAGCGGATATTTAGCTTTAGGATAGTAATAGCTAGCAATTTCTTCAGCTAACTCATAACTAAGTTCTAAAGCAACCCTGAAATAAGCATTATCTGTAAGTTTTACCGTTTCCATCAATTGCTCTTGTTTAGTTTCAATCATGTGGAAAACTTCTTTATTATCTAATATTTCCGGTATCGATAAAAGTCTTTTCTTTTGTTTTCTTCTTGAATTGAAACTTACAATGAAAGTTATTAATAATCCTAATAGAATAAAGCCTGTAAGCATTCCTAAAAGGAAATTTATAACATCTTTGAATTCAACGAGTAAAAATAAGGAATTTATATCAAGTAAGATAATCGTTAAAACCATATATTTTCACTCCTTTATTAAGTAAATTATATCTTAAAACACTATTTTAATCAATGCTTATAATTATTTGCATAATTATATCTACTGTGAGATAATTAATCTGTACATTAGCAATATAAAGGAGATAAATAATAATTTATGAATAAATACTTAATCGCCTTAGATTTAGACGGTACAATTCTCTATGATTTTGATTCTTTATCGGAATCACTTTGTGATTTTATGAAAGAAGTCCAAAAATCTGGTCATAAAATTGTAATAGCTACAGGCAGACCCTATAGAAGTTCTAAATTTGTTTATGACCGATTTGATTTAAATACGCCAATCATCAACTATAACGGCGGCTTAATTACTCATCCTAGAGATGATAAATTCCCTAGAATCAATTTGACTGTGAATAAAGAAGTTGTCATTGATATCTTCGAAAACAATCAAGATCACATAAGAAATGCATTTTGTGAAGTAAATGACGCTATTTACGTTCACAAAGAAGAAAAAGAGATAGAACCTTTATTACATGTCAAAGGCGCTACTCATATCGCTTTTGGAAATTTTAAAGATATCTTAGATAAAGATCCTAATGGTGCGATAATTATCGGTAAACAAGGCAGAGGCAAACTAATCAAAGATTATATTGATAAAACCTATCCAAATAAAGTATTATCGAGAATTTGGAATATCTCCGGAGAATATGATTCTATCATTGAGGTCTTCACGCCTGAATCAAATAAAGGAAAAGCTCTAGCTTATGTCGCTGACTATTTAGGTTTTAACAAAGAGCAAGTAATCGCCATCGGAGACGGACACAACGATATTGAAATGCTTGAGTATGCAAATATCGGAATCGCAGTAAGAAACGCCCACCCAGAACTTATAAAAGTAGCCGATATTATTTTAGAACATACATCTTCAGAAAACGCAGTTTATCGATTCTTATCTGATTTCTTAACAATTAAAAATTAAAAAAAGGCCATTGGCCTTTTTATTTTTTTCTCCTTCTTTGTGCTCTTGATAAACGCGGTTGCATATTACCAGTGGCAATATTATCAGATACTTTTTCGATGTTTTCGGGATTCATTCCCGCCATTCTTTTCATTAGCTTCGTTTGCTTATCAAGCATTGAAGTAAGTCTATTAACTTCAGTAGTCGATCTTCCCGAACCTCTTGCGATTCTATTTCTTCTTGAAGAAGATCTCTCTATAAGATCAGGATTTTTTCTTTCTTCTTTTGTCATCGATGAAATAATCGCTTCAACATAAACAAGTTGCTTATCATCGACTTTATCCATATCAGCCATTTGACTCATACCTGGAAGCATCTTCAATATTCCAGAAAATTTTCCCATTCTTTTAATCATCTTCATTTGTTTTAAAAGATCATTATAATTGAAGTTCCCGCTCATCATTTTTTCCATCATGTTCATTGCTTCAGCTTCATCTATTTCTTCAGTCGCCTTTTCAATAAGTGATAGAACATCGCCCATTCCTAAAATTCTTGAAGCCATTCTTTCAGGATGGAAAACTTCGATTTCCAGCAATTTTTCGCCAGTACCAGCAAACTTAATCGGAACTCCAGTTACTTTTCTAATCGAGAGTGCAGCTCCGCCTCTTGTATCTCCGTCAAGCTTAGTTAAGATACATCCAGTAATGTTTAACGCTTCGTTAAAAGTTTCAGAAACATTAACAGCATCTTGACCCGTCATAGCGTCTACTGTTAAAAGTATTTCTTGTGGTTTAGAAATTTTTGCGATGTTTTTGATTTCTTCCATCATCGAATCATCGATATGTAAACGACCGGCTGTATCGATAATAACTAAATCATAACCATTCTTTTTCGCATAATCTAAAGCTGACTTAACAATTTTCTCCGGTTCGACTTGGCCCATTTCAAAAACTTCAATATCAAGTTGTTTTCCGACTGTTTGAAGTTGTTCGATAGCTGCAGGTCGATAAATATCAGCCGCTACTAAAAGCGGTTTTTTGTTGTTATTTTTACGAATGTAATTAGCAAGCTTACCAGCTGTAGTAGTTTTACCAGCACCTTGTAAACCAACCATCAAAATGACATTAAAATCCTCTGTTAAATTTAGTTCACTAGCTGTAGAACCCATTAATTTAGTTAACTCGTCATTAACGATTTTAACGACTTGTTGACCTGGATTTAAACCTTTTAAGATCTTTTCGCCATACGCCAATTCTTTAACTTCGTCAGTAAATTCTTTTACTACCTTATAATTGACATCTGCCTCTAATAAAGAAAGGCGAACCTCTCTCATCATCTCATCTATATCATTTTCTGTTAATTTAGCTTTTCCGGTCAAACGCCTTAAAGCCATTTGAAATCGGCCAGTTAAATTTTCAAAAGCCATATTATTTCACCTTTTCTATTTTTCTAATTATTTTTCTTGTTTCTTCACTTAAGTTTTCTTCTTTTAGTAATTCAAATAATTCTTCTAACTTTAAATTATTTTCAAGAACCTTAAGTTTATCTTCAAAACTATCAAGATTTTTGATGATATTTTTTATTTGTAAATGAACTGCATTTCTACTTACCTTAAAAATATCAGCTATCTCCGATAAAGAATAATTATCGGAAAAATAATATCCGAAATACTCCTTTTGTTTATCCGTTAATAGTTCTTTATAAATATCGAACAATTGATTTAATCTAATTGTTTCTTCAACACTATATCCCATAATCTATCTCCTAATCAAAGAAATCGGAAAAAAGACCATAGATGTAATCCTCAATATCAAAGTATTCCAAATCGGTGATCTTTTCGCCTAGTCCGACAAAACTAATCGGGATTCCCAGTTTATTTCTTATCGCTAAAACTATTCCGCCTTTAGCAGTTCCGTCTAATTTTGTTAATATAATACCGGTTATATTCGTTACTTCCGAAAAAATCTGAGCCTGAGATAACCCGTTTTGACCGGTTGTTGCGTCAATTACCAAATAGGTTTCAAACTCTTCATTATTAGTTTCTCTTTTTATGATCCGATTAATCTTATCTAATTCCATCATTAAATTCTTTTTATTTTGCAAACGTCCTGCTGTGTCAATTAACAAAACATCGACATTTTGCGATTTCGCTTTTTTAATTGCGTCGAAAATTACGCTTGAAGGGTCGCTGCCCGCTTCTTTGCTGACGACTTCAACCCCAACTCTTTCGCCAAACACCTTTAGTTGGTTGATAGCACCAGCTCGGAAAGTATCGCCAGCTGCCATCATTACTGAACGTCCTTCTTGCTTTATTTTATAAGCTAATTTACCGATTGAAGTTGTTTTTCCGGTACCATTTACCCCAACAAATAATATTACCGTCAACCCTGATTTATTATACCTGATATTTGTATTGACTATTTCATTTTTTAAGTATAATTCAAACATTTGATCGACTATTATATTTTCCAAATCTATCGGTTTTTCAATATTTTCTTTCTTAACGACATTTCGGATATTTTCAATAAATTCAATAACTGTATCAACGCCGATATCGGCCATAATAAAAATTTCTTCTAATTTTGAATACAAATCTTCATTTATACTTCTTGATTTTTCTAATATTTCTTTAAGAGATGACAAAGATTGATTTCTTGTTTTCATCATCCCAATTTTAAATTTTTCTGCTTTTTGTCTTTTTTCTTTATTGCCGAACAATTTCGAAAACAAACCCATAATCTCACCGCCTAAAATCTATATGTATTATAACATATATTTATTTTTTTTCTAAAAAATTAAATTAAAAAATTCGCCTCTAATCAAAGAAGCGAATTTAAAAGAAGGGTAAGTGTAAGTTAACATTTAGGGGAAATTAACTTAACTTTTTTTACCAATCTCATATTAACACATAAAAAGACTATATCCAAATGATGTTTTTGTGAAGATTAATGTTTGTTTTTATTGCAAGATTTTCCGTCAATACAATGTATTTGATCTAATTCATCTTTTACAACTACATTGTGACAATCAGGACATTCTTCTTCAACTATTTTAAGTGGCGATATGTATTTGCACTTAGGATATCTAGAACATCCTAAAAATTTATTACCTTTATTTTTTCCTTTTCCCGCAACTCTAACCACTAAAGTTCCTATTCCGCACTCAGGGCATTTAACTTCAGTATCTTTAGCTTTAGGCTTTTCATTTTCGTTAGGTTTGATATATTTACACTTAGGGAAGTTTGAACACGCTTCAAACTGTCCATATTTACCAGTTTTATAGACCATTGGATGTCCACATTTTGGACACATCTCTCCAGTTTTTACCGGTTTAACCTTATCCATCTTATCTTTAGCGTCTTCAATTAATGGTATAAAATAATCATAAAATTCACTCAATACATTAAGTTGATCAATTTTTCCTTCAGCAATTTCATCAAGAGTATCTTCCATATTCTTAGAATAAGTTGAACTGATAAACTCATGGAAGAATTGATCTAATTTTTCCACAGTTAATTTACCTTGATCGGTTGGAACGAATTTTCTTTCTTTCAAACTCACATATTTTCGTTTAATTATTGTTGAAATTGTACTTGAATAAGTTGAAGGTCTACCTATACCTAAATCTTCCATCTCTTTGATCAATTTAGCTTCAGTATAACGTGCTGGTGGAGAAGTAAACAATTGCTTCTTTACAATTTCATCAGCTTTATATGTTTCACCAGTCTTAAACATTGACAAATCCAATATTTTTTTCTCATCTTCTTCATCGTAATAAGCGGAAAGTTTTAAATAACCGTCAAATTTTGGTTTTGGGCTAGTTGCTTTAAATATCGTATTGTTATTTTCTAATAACAAGGTTGTGACTTCACTAACTGCTGGACTCATTAATGAGCCGACAGCTTTGTCATAAATTAATTTATATATGTTATATAACTGTGAAGCAGAAATCACAGTGTTTTTACCTTTATTAACTGTAACTGGATGATCTTTATAATTTGAATCTTCTAGATAGGCTTTGAATTCTTCAGGAGTTCTTAACAAACTTGTTGGTCTAATCGCTTCATGAGCGTCTTGAGTATTTCCTTTTTTCTTAGGAGCTCGATAATAACCAACGTAATCTGATCCATATTTATCCTTAATATATTTCTTCGCTTCATCAACAAACGAAAATGATAATCTAGTAGAATCAGAACGAATATATGTGATTAACCCGACAAGCTCTCCTTTATACTCCAAACCTTCGTATAAAACTTGAGCGATTGTCATGGTCTTTTCTGACGAATAATTAAATTTATTAGAAGCGTATTGTGCTAGAGTTGAAGTTGTAAGTGCAGGTCTAGCATAAGACTTATAATCTTTGACAGATAGATCTTGAACGCTAAATTCATCATTTAAATTATCGACAACTTCATCAGCTGTTTTTTGATTTGGGATATGTGGTTTTTTGTTATTTATCTTAAATAAATCCGCATCAATATCACCAAATTTAGCAGATATCTCAAAATACTCTTCAGGAATGAACTTATCTATCTCTTTTTCTAAATCAACAATTAATTTTAATGCAGCTGATTGAACTCTACCTGCTGATTTAGATTTAATTTTTGATTTTAAAAGCATTGATAATTTGAATCCGATAATCCTATCAAGCATTCTTCTGGTTTCTTGTGAGGAAACTAAATCCATATCGATGTCTCGAGGATGTTCAAACGCAGCTAAAATAGCGTCTTTTGTAATTTCGTTAAACACCACTCTTTTTATTTCTTTATTTTTTATATTCAAAGTATCATATAAATGCCATGATATAGCTTCGCCTTCTCTGTCAGGGTCTGTGGCTAAGAATATTTCTGAAGCAGATTTAATTAAAGAATTGAGTTCTTTAACTACAGGAATTTTATTGGGTAAAACTTGATAATCTGGTTTAAAATCCTGATCAACATCAATACCCAATCCTCCCTTTCCGCTAGTTGCCAAATCTCTAATATGTCCGACACTCGCAGTTACCAAATAATCTTTTCCAAGATATTTAGAGATAGTCTTAGATTTAGAAGGGGATTCTACTATTACAACTTTTTTTGCCATAATTCACCTCGCTCTTATATAATATACGCTATAATTTTGAATTGTCAACTAATTTAATTTTGATTTATTTTGTCAAATTATTAAACCAATAATCTAATAATATTTATATTATTATCAAAAAAATCAGTGAGAAAAAATTTCTCACCAATTAAAATCCAATTATTATAAATGTCATTCTATCCTTATTTTGCATATCCTTTAAAGTAAATGTCTTAGCATTAGGAAAATATTGTTTAGCTAAAATTTGCAGTTCTTCTTTTTTATCATAAGCGTGCTCAAATGCAATTATCGCTTTTTCCTTTAATATCTTATTAGCGTTACTTATTATTTCACGATAAAAATCTAAACCGTCTTCGCCACCGAACAATGCTATATGCGGTTCATTATCATATATCAATGAATCGACTTTTTCAGAGTTCGGAATATATGGAGGATTAGATATTAGAATATCGAATTTCTTATCAAGAACAGGCTTAAGCATGTCTCCTTGAATAAATTCTACTTTAGCATTTAAGTTTTTTGCATTTTCTCTAGCTAATAGCAAAGCTTCTTCACTGATATCGGTAGCCGTTACTTTCATCAAAGGTTCTTCCAAAGCTAGCGTTATTGCTAGACAGCCTGAACCAGTTCCGATATCCAATACATCAACTTTCTTGTCAGAAAAATATTCATCGTATTGAATTAAGGTATTTGCTACTAATTCCTCTGTTTCAAAACGAGGAATCAAAGCTGTATTCTTAACGGAGAATTTATATCCATAGAAATATACATGACCGATAATCTGTTGAACAGGTATATTATTTTCTAAATATAACTCAAGCGCATTTTCAAACTTATTTTCGCTTTCTTTAGGCATTTCCTCTTCATATTTTAAATATAATTCATTTGGTTTTAAATCAGAAAAGTTTAAAAACAAAAGCTCTGTAGCGCTTGTCTCTTTAGCTTTTTTTCTAGTTAAAGATTTTGCGTTATTCAGAACTTCTTTAAAACTAGCCATTACTGTTTTGCCAACTTTCTCTTTTGTTCTTCAGCTATCAAACTTTCGATAACCCCTTCTAATTTCCCATCAATAATGCGGTCAAGTTGTTGGATTGTTAAATTAATTCTATGATCGGTAACGCGGTTTTGCGGATAATTATAAGTTCTAATTTTTTCCGAACGATCACCAGTGCCTATCTTAGTTTTTCTTTCTTCGCCCTCTTTTTCTAGCTTTTCTTGAAGCATCATATCATATAATCTAGATCTCAATATTCTTAAAGCAGAAGCTTTGTTTTCATGTTGGGATTTTCCGTCTTGACATTGCGCAACAGTATTTGTCGGAACATGGGTAACCCTTACAGCTGATTTAGTTGTATTCACTGATTGGCCACCAGGTCCGGAGGAACAAAAAGTATCGACTCTTACTTCTTCCATATCAAGTTCAAAATCAATTTCTTCTGCTTCAGGTAAAACAACAACCGTAGCTGTAGAAGTATGAATTCTACCGCTGGCTTCTGTTTGAGGTACTCTTTGAACTCTGTGGACGCCTGACTCATATTTCAAATACGAATAAACGTTTTCACCAGAAACCATAAATTCGATTTGGGAAAACCCTCCGGCTTCTTTTGGTTCAATGTACAAAACTTCAATCTTCCAATTCATCGTTTCGGCAAATTTAGAATACATCCTAAACAAGTCACCAGCAAAAATATTAGCTTCATCTCCACCGGCAGCGCCTCTGATTTCAACAATAACATTCTTTTCATCATTAGGATCTTTTGGTATTAAAAGTAATTCTAACTCTTCTTCTAATCTGGCGATGTTTTCTCGAGCTGACTCAAGTTCCATCTCCGCCATTTCTTTAATCTCTTGATCCTTATCTTTAGCCATTTCCTTTAATCCGTCAAGCTGTGAAATCAAATCTTTATATTCTCTAAATTTTAAAACAGGTTTTTCTAATTTAGCATATTCTTTAGCTAGTTCGGTAACCCTTTTTATGTCGGTAGATATTTCCGGTTTAGACATAAGTCGGCCAACTTCAACATAGCGTTCTTCTAATTGTATTAATCTTTCTTCTAACATCTTGTTCCCTTCTTAATCACCGGAATAGGAATTAAACTTAGAGGTTTCTTTATTGAAAATCAATTTGAAATCACCAGGTGTCCCATGACGGTTCTTCGCAACTGAAAATTGCGTTAAATTTCTTTTTCTTTCATCATCATTATCTTCATCTTTTACATAAAGGAAAATGATGATATCAGCATCTTGTTCAATTGATCCTGATTCTCTTAAATCTGACATTTTCGGACGTTTGTCGTCGCCTTTTCTTTGTTCGATGCTTCTAGATAACTGACTCAAAGCAACAACAGGCACTTTTAACTCACGTGCCATTTCTTTCAAGACTCTTGAAATTTCAGAGACTTCTTGAACCCTGTTACCTTTATAAACACCTGAACCACTCAATAGTTGCAGGTAATCGACAATTACTAAATCCAATTTATTATTTTGCTTCAATTTACGACATTTACTTCTTAAGTCCATTACTTCTACAGTACCTGAGTCATCAAAGTAAATATTTGTTCCTTTTAAATTATTAACAGCTGTTTGGAGTCTTTCCCATTCTCCTGAACTTAAATCAGCTTTTCTCAATTTAGTATTCGGGATTGAAGATTGCGCACTTAAAAGTCTTAACAATAATTGCTCAACGCCCATTTCCAAAGAGAAAAAGGCGATATGCGGTCTATTTTCTAGTGAGCCCACATTCAAGGCTAAATTAAGAGCGAAAGCTGTCTTACCAATACCAGGACGAGCTGCTAAAATCAATAAATCGGAAGGTTGTAAACCAAGAGTATAGTTATTTAAAGCTTTATACCTTGTGTCTAGTCCAGTTACATTATCTAAGACTTGTTCTCTTTCAGCTAACTTATTAATAGTTTCATCAGCGATATCAGAAACGTTTACGAAATCAGAAGTTCTTCTGTTTTTAGTTATTTCAAATACTTCTTTTTCAACTTGATCGATAAAATGCGGAGCGTCTTCAACATTTTTAGATTTCTCCAATAATTCATTAAACTTTTCTTGAAGTCTTCTTAAAACCGATCTATCTTTAACGATATTTATATATTCAGAAAGGTTAGCTGTTGAAGGAACTACGGAAGATAAGTTGATGATATATTCTCTACCACCAACTTTTTCTAAATTATTTATATTTTCCAAATAAGTCATTACGGTAATGATGTCTATAGCGCTATTATTATGAAAAAGCGTTAACATCGCCTTATAAATTATTTGATTGTTTGGGCTATAAAAGTCTTCCACTAAAAGTTTATCTGCAATAACATTCATCTCGTTGTTATTGAAGAAAACCGAACCTAAAACCGATTCTTCAGCTTCTAAACTATAGAGTAAAGATTCCATAATTAACCTTCCTATTCTTGTTCAAGAACTTGTATGTTGATAATAGCATTAACATCCTTATGCAGTTTAATATTAACTTCATATTTACCAAGAGAGTTTATATTGTCATTTAATTCGATTTTTCTTTTATCGACATTAAGATTATAAGTTTTTTTAAGTTCATCAGCTATTTGTTTAGTATTGATTGAACCAAATAATTTTCCTGATTCTCCGATTTTAACATAAAGTTTTATCGGACTCTCTTCAATTTTTTCTTTAAGTTCTAAAGCGTTTTGGAATTCTTTATTAGCTTCTTGTCTTTGCTTTTCAAGTTCATCACTTAAACTTTTCATATTAGCAGGATTAGCAGCAATAGCGTGTTTTGAAGTCAATAGATAGTTACCATAACCGGTAGCCACTTCAATAATATCACCTTTTTTCCCTTTGCCTTTAACGTCTTTTATAAGTATTAGTTTCATCACTGTTTCCTCCTTATAAGATTCTCTGATTACCTCTTCAATTTCATGTGCGATTTTTTCCGGAGAAGTATTTTTTACTTGAGTTGCGGCGTTATTTAAATGTCCGCCACCGCCAAATTTTTCCATAACTACTTGAACATTGAAATCATTGATTGAGCGTGCTGAAACGGCTACGGTTTCTTTATTAATAAAACCGATAGCGAAAGCCGCGATTATATTATCAATTTCTAATAATTCGTCAGCTGTTTTAGCTAATTGCACTCTATCTGTAACATCTTGTTGTTCAAGAACAGTTATAGCGAAATGATTATTGATGATTTTGGCTCTATTAACTAAATTTGACTTTGTCTTAATATCGTCTAAAGATTCTCTTAAGATCAATTTTGCTTTCACTGAATCAGCACCAAAATCTTTTAATCTTGCGGCTGCTTCAAAAGTTCTAGAACCAGTGCGAACCGTAAAATGATTTGTGTCAATCATCATACCTGCAAGCATAATTGTCGCTTCAAATGGATCTAAAGTTACTTTTTCCCTAAAGAAATCAATTAGCTCTGTAACTAGTTCTACCGAAGATGATGCGTATGGTTCAACATAGTTCATCAACATATCAGTTATTTGATTATCTAAACGACGATGATGATCGATCACAACAATGTGTTTAGTTTTATCAGTTAGGGTTGGCACATTGGATTGTGAAGGCGAATGATGGTCAACTAGTATTAACAATGTATTTTGATCAACTTGTTCTAAAGCGTCTTCTGGATCAATTAGATAATCAAGTAATTTTATATATTCTTGGTTAAGCATGTTAATTAATTTTTGAGTGGTTTGATCGACATTATCAAAATCAAGAACAATTCTTGAATTCTTGTTTTTTGTTAAAGCCATTTCTAACAAACCAATCGCAGCGCCTATAGCGTCTAAATCGGTATTTTTATGAGGCATAATATATACGCCGCTTCTTTTGACAAAGAAATCTTCTAGAGCTCTCGAGTTTACTTTAGCGGTAATTTTCGAACTCTTTTCTACTGTATTGGTCTTACCACCAAAGAATTTTATTGGTTGGTTTTTCAAGTTTACAACAACTTGATCGCCACCGCGGGCAATCCCCAGTTTTAAGGCGTCTTCGGCTGCTTCACCAAGTTCTGGCGGCGAAGCTTCATAAGCTGCTATACCAATTGATAAGGTCACCCTAACATCATTATCACTAGCAATTTTAGATATGACATTCAAGATGTTAAACTGGTTTTTCATCAGTTCATCTAACTTAGTTCTATTCATCATAATTACGGATTTTTCCGGTCTTAAATTAATGAAATAAATATCGTTTGAAGAACACCAAGTATTTAAAGCCGATAACAATAATCCTTGGATATTAGCTTTAATTTGAAAATCTAAATTAGAAGTAGCTTCATTGAAATTATCCAAACTCATAACACCGATAACATCGGAGTAGTCATAATATTTTTGTTTTATTAGTTCACGATCTGTAGCTTCAAATAAATAAATCGAATTATTCTTAGGATAATGAACTACGTCATAAACTTTATCATAGACGCTAGCTAAAAATTTACCGATTCGTTTTGAAACATTATCATATAAATCTCGATTGATAACTTTGATTGTTCTATCCACAAGCGCATTTGAAAAAATTTCTTTCGCCATTGGATTAGCATAGACAATTGTAAAATTCTCATCATATAAAATGATTCCAACCGGCATTGACGAAAGCGCTATTTCTTCACTGTTAAATCTTCTTTTTTGGAGTGAGCTTAACTCTCTGATTTTATTCTCTAGTTCGTTGATTCGAATCGTTTTATTCCTGGTTAAAATATGTGAGAAAAATAACCATCCGCCTAAAACTAAAATCAGAAGATTATAAAAGATAAAATAGACTAAATCTAAATTTAGCAACCCTGAAAAACTGCCCCAAGGAGATATAAACAAAAATCCTGCGGCAAGTAAAACGACAAAGATTATGATCCAAAAAATAATTCTTGTTGTTTTATTTTTTTTCATCCTAAACCTCGCTTGAATTCATAATAAAGTATTATACCATAAACAGACAAAAAAATAAACTTGATAAGATATAAAATAGCATGGATATTTTTATTAAAATAATCCAAAATAAAAAACCTACTTGGTGTAGGTTTTAAAACTTTAATCTATTCTTTTACGTATGGTAATAAAGCCATGAAGCGAGCTCTTTTAATCGCAGCTGCTAAATGTTTTTGATAATATGAACTTGTTCCAGTAACTCGTCTTGGTAGAATTTTGCCTCTATCTGAAACGAATTTTTTTAGTAATTCATATTCTTTAAAGTCTATATATGTAACTTTATTATCAGTAAAATAGCATCTTTTTCTACTTCTACGACCTCTTGATTTAAATCCTGGTCTAGCCATTATTTATTCCTCCTTTTTAAAATGGTAAGTCATCTTCAATATTATTGAAGTTTCCTGTATCAATATCTTCTTCTTCTTCCTTTTTCGCTTGATAAGAATCGTCAGACCCTTGTGATTTTGTATCTAAAAATACAACTGAATCACAAACAATCTCAGTGATATATCTTCTAGCATTGATTTTTTCATCAAGATAGTCTCTAGTTTGAAGTCTTCCTTCAATCGCTACCATTGAACCTTTATTGACGTATTTAGCTACATTTTCAGCTTGTTTTCTCCAAGCTGTGCAGTTAAAAAAATCAGCGTTTTTATCATTGCTATTTGAAGATTGGAACGGACGATTAACCGCTAAAGAGAATGAGCATACAGGAATATTGTTTGGTGTGTATCTTAATTCTGGGTCTCTTGTAAGACGACCGATAAGTACAACTTTGTTAAACATATTTTCCTCCCTTACGCTTCGTCTCTTGCGATAACGATATGGCGAATGATATCTTCACGAATCTTCATAACACGATCGATCTCTGTAATCGCTTCTTTAGGCGCTATCACGTCAATAATAACATAATAACCTTTTGTAAAATCAGCGATTTCATAAGCAAGATCTCTAATGCCCCACTCATTTACCTTTAAATCTTGAGAACCGTTATTAGTTAAAATATTGTTTAGTGATTCGACAACATCTTTTCTTGTTTGTTCTTCAAGGTTAGGACGAATGATGTACATGATTTCATATCTTTTCATATTATACCTCCTTTTGGTCTATTGGCTACTTAATAAAAAGCAGCAAGTGAGATAAATCACAACAATGCATTATATCATAGATATAAAAGTTTGTCCATAAAAAATGTCTTAGGAAACTACAAATTAAATAAAAAAAAGAGAGAAACGAATTTCTCTCTTTTGTAAATAAATGTTATTCTAACCCACCTGTATCTTCTTCGTCTTCATCAGTTATTCCAGCTTGGAAAGTGTCGACTAAAGCTTGAATAGCTTCTTGGTTTTCTTCAGTATCTTCAAGAAGTGGAATAAGATAAATGTTACCAAAAGTAAAGTCTACTAAGTCATCGAAATCTTCATCTAAATAATCAACCAATGAACCCGATGAATCAAATTCTACAATAGCAGCTACAAGCACTTGACTTGAGTCATATACAGCGTAAGTATTAAGAACATTGTCTACTTCTTCGCCATCAAATAAATCTTCATTCCAACCAGCGATATCATTAGTATTTGTTACTGTATATCCAGCAGTTTCAAAATTAGTTCGAATTAGTGGCATATCAGTGAAAATTGTAGGTTCAACATCAACATCTTTGCCTTGGAAAATATCAACAACTAATTGAATAGCTTCAGCTTTTTTAGCTTCTTGTGTTACTAGGCTATCTTTAGGATTAGGGGTAAAGAAAATACTCAATAAAATACAGTTTCCATTAATATACTCTTCGCTTACAGAATCTAAGTAATCACTTAAAAATGTACTTCTTGAAATAATTTCATCCATTTTTCTTGTTGATTCAAACTCTAAAACTACAGCAACTATATCTTTTCCATTAGAAAAATAATAAGCATTGAATCCAAGTTGATCAGCTAATTTATTAACAGTGGTTGTTGTTACTGTTTCTCCTGTTGAAGTGGTTGTAAATTCGTTTTCTTCTTCAGTAGTTACTTCTTCCTCTTCCTCTTCAACAACAGGTAAATCATTTACTAGACGATCAACGTCAGCAAAAAGCACACTACCGCCTCTAAAGTTGTAAGAATTACTTGTAAATCCAGCGTCTCTAAAATTATTTGAAATACTATTTATCGAACTACACGCAGATAAAACGCCTATCATTAATATAAATGTAAACGCAATTAAAACTTTTTTATATACTTTCATTATGCACCATCCTATAATATTTTATATTATAACTATCTTTAAAAATTATATCTTATAAGCTTCTTTATGTCAATATTATTATTAAATTGTCAATTATCGCTTTTTTTGCGATATGGCAATAGCATTGATACTTTTTTCTTATACTCGATGTAACCAGGTCTATTTGATAATTTCTTTTCCATCATTGGAATCGAAATGAACAAGAATAATAAAATCATTAAGATTGGATAAACGATGTTTATATTCAAATTTTGTTCAAATGAAAAATACATAACATAAATTCCAACCCAGAAAGTCAGTTCACCTAAATAATTTGGGTGACGAGAATATTTCCATAACCCTTCATCTATACACCTTTTACGATTAGCATTATCCATTCTAAAAGCATACATTTGTTTATCGGCAACATATTGAATAACTGCTGCAATAACCGATAATACAAAACCGATGACAAATAGAATTAAAATTGGATTTTGTTCATTGTGAATTATGATGTCGTGAGCATTGATAAGTTGAGCGTAAACAACCAATGTAGGAATCATATGAATACCAAAAAAATTTGTTATCAAATATAGTTTAGGAGCTTGGTCATGAAGATGGGTATATCGCCAATCTTGGTGTTTAAACCCGTCCCAATTTTTCCACCAATTGAGTGTCAATCTCGTACCCCAAACAATAACAGCTATCAATAATAAAATATTATAAATACTTGATAAACTTTCAGGATAAATCAATAGCCATTGGATTATTATTACGATTGGGATTACACTCCAATATGGATCGTATAAAGAGGCGTTTTTGGTAATATTGCTAAAGATAAAAATAATTATCGTCATAATAACAGTTGATAGTAAAGAACTCATAACCAAATTCCAATTTTGATTAAGTCCATATAGAACTACTAAAGATCCGATGATAATCGCAAATAAGTAAGCAGCTATAAAAACCCATAAAGTTTGAATTTTTTTCATTTCTGTTAATTTCATTTAATCTTCTCGCTTTCAAAAAAGTAATAATTATTATATCATATCTTTTAATTTTTTCAGTATCTCACCAAAACAAAATTCAACAATTTTTAATCTTATCTCTTCTCTGTTGCCAATATAAATATTTTTAATGATTATTTTTTCTCTTTTAAACATAAAGCCTATATATGTTTCACCAACTTCATAGCCTTCAATTTTATCAGGTCCAGCTATTCCAGAAACTGCCACAATAATATCAGCGTTAGTAATTGCTTTATTTCCATTCAACATTTCTTCAACAGTATTTTTTGAATACACACCAAATCTATCAATAATCTCTGGATTAACATTCAATAATCTAATTTTAGCTTCATTTGAATAAACGATAAAGCCCATTTCAAAAACCTTAGATGCGTCTTTAATATTTGTTAAACAACTAGACAAAAGACCTCCGGTAATTGATTCCGAAAA
>JAVEVN010000109.1:0-3705 GCA_034005025.1 Candidatus Izemoplasmatales bacterium
TCATGGGTGAATTTGAAAGGAAGGTACTTGGATGAAAGTTGGATATTTAAATAAAATTTCACCACTTGGCCTAAATACATTCACAAGTAAATATGAAATTATCGATGATCCTAATGGCGCAGATTTATTATTGGTGAGAAGTTTCAATATGCACGAGATGCCAATTGAAAACAATTTATTGGCAGTTGCTAGGGCTGGAGCTGGAGTCAATAATATTCCTTTGGAAAAAATGGCTGAAAACGGCGTTGTTGTTTTCAATACTCCAGGAGCTAACAGCAATGGTGTTAAAGAGTTGGTGATTGCTGGTATGCTTATGGCCTCAAGAGATTTAATTGGTGGGGTTGAATGGGTTAAAAACAATAAAGCTGACATAGATATCCTAAAATCGATCGAAAAAGCTAAAAGCGCTTTTGCTGGCAATGAAATAATCGGCAAAACGATGCTTGTTATCGGATTGGGCGCTATCGGCGGAAAAGTTGCTAATGCTTGCGATGCTTTAGGATTAAAAGTCATCGGCTACGACCCATATATCAGCGATGAAGCAAAATCATTATTAAACCCGTCAATTGAAATAAATAACATTTTAGAAGAAACCTATCCCCATGCAGATTTTATTTCTCTGCACTTACCGCTTTTAGATTCAACTAAACAAATGATAAATGAAACAGTTTTTAAACAAATGAAAAAAGGCGTTGTATTGCTTAACTTTGCAAGAGATTTGCTTGTTGACGATGAAGCGTTAAAAGACGCTATTGACCAAGGAATCGTCAAAAAATATGTGACTGATTTTCCAAGTTATTTCGTCGCTAATCTATCCAATGTAATCGCCTTTCCTCATCTAGGCGCATCAACTGATGAATCAGAAGAAAATTGTGCGATAATGGCCGCAAAACAATTAATGGCTTACATCGAAAAAGGCGAGATAATCAATTCTGTAAATTATCCTAATGTTAAATTAGATAGTCTTACAGTTAAATCAAGAGTTATCATACTCGCTAAAAACGATCCTTCAATCGCTAGAGAAATCGCTAAGGTTTTCTTAGAAGTCGAAGACGATATTAAAGCCAAAACTTCTAAAGTAAGAGCTGATTACGCTTTCTACGCTTTTGATATCGACCAAGTTGTTAAACCTAATATTATTGAAGCATTAGAAAATATTGAAGGAATAACAAGAGTTAGAGTTATTTAACGATAGTTATGGGCGCTTACAAAATAAAAAGCGCCCATTTTCTTTTAGAAAAACAATAAATCATTATCAGTAAAAAATACTTGATTTTTTCACTCATAAATTATAGAATAGAATAGTGTTGAATGGAGGAGTGTTTATGAGAGTTCAATTTACTTTGAAATGTACTGAATGTAATTCAGAAAATTACCAATTAACTAAAAACAAAAAGACACATCCAGATAAAATGGAAGTAAAAAAATACTGTCCAACGTGTCGCAAACAAACTGTACACAAAGAAAAAAAATAATCAATCGATGATTTTGTATCCTTTTGGATACTTTTTCTTTATTAAAGATATATTTAGGAGAGTTCATGAGAAAGTATAATTTAGGCATCGATATCGGCGGTACATCGATTAAAATCGGTTTATTCGACTTAAATGACAATTTAATATCGATTGAAAAAATACCAACCAATTTGAGTAATTACGGGTTGTTTATTTTGTCGGAAATTGTTGCTTATATCAAAACTTACGTAAATATTAAAGATATTAGAGCTATCGGCATCGGTGTTCCGGGACCAGTACTTAAGAATGTAGCTATCAGTTGCGTTAACCTCGGTTGGGAATACATGGATGTCTTAAGCGAAATGAAATCGTTATTAAATGACGATGAGATTATTATTAAAGTGGCGAACGATGCGAATTTAGCCGCAGCCGGCGAAATCTATAAAGGTGTAGCTAAAGGGTATACAAATGCTTTTTTAGTAACTTTGGGAACTGGTATTGGTGGCGGAATTATCGTCGATGGAAGAGTTGTTGAAGGAAACTGTGGAACAGCCGGTGAAATTGGCCATAGCGTTGTCGATAGAGAGTTCAGTTTAAACTGCAATTGCGGAAAGTCGGGTTGTTTAGAAACTGTTGCTTCAGCTACGGGAATAGTCCGATTAGCTAAAGAGTATTTTAAAATTTCTAACAAACAATCATATTTACGCAATGTTCAATATTTAAGCGCTAAAAAGGTTATTGACGCTGCTAAAAAAGGCGATGAATTAGGTTTAGAAATAATTGATAAAGCAATGGGTTATTTAGCTGAATCTTTAGCCTTAGTGACCTATGTCATCAATCCCGATATTTTGATTATTGGGGGCGGAGTTTCCAATGCAGGTGAGTTTATTGTCGAAAGGTTAAAACTGGCATACGATCCTTTGGTTTTGCCTTTTGTTAAAGATATGAATTTTGCAATAGCTAGCCTAGGCAATGATGCCGGAATTTATGGAGCGTGTTATCTGGTAAAATGATTAATATAACAAAGTATTCTTCTAAAAACATGGATGTCAACACTTATATTCTTGCAAAAGAAAATCAAGCGATTGTTATCGATCCTGGTTTTAATGGTGAAGATGTTATAAAACATATTTCCAATTTTAACTTGAAAATAAATATGGTGATATTGACACATGGACATTTCGACCATATTCGTGATTTAAAATTGCTTTTAGAAAGACAAAAATTTATCGTTGTGATTCATGAAGAAGATTTTAGTTTTCTTTATGATCCAAACCTAAACCTTTCCTCTATCTTCCAACAGGATTTCATTTTAGATAAAACTGTTGAAGTAAGAAAAGTTAAAGACGGTGAAGCGATTGAATGCTTAAAAGAAAAATTTAAAATCATTCATTTGCCAGGGCATACAAAAGGATCGATGGGGATTATCTATAATCAACATTTTTTCTCTGGAGATACTTTGTTTTATGACAGCATCGGCAGAGTTGATCTTCCGACCGGCAATAATGGTAAAATGCATCAATCATTAAAAAAAATATTAACCTCGATCTCTAAACATTCAGTGGTATATCCAGGACATGGTAGAGGCGGACAAATGAGCGATATTATCGCTCATAATCAATATTTAATAAATTTGCGATAAAGCTAGGAATTTTCTTAGCTTTTTTATTTTTATTAAAGTAATTTAATTTAAAAAAACTGGCACTCAAGACTTGACATTGCTAAAAACCTTTAGTATAATATCATTAGCATTCAAATAATGGGAGTGCTAAAGGGTGATTATATGACAAAAAGGCAAGAAATAATTCTCAAACTAATCGTCGATGAATATGTCAAATCAGCTGAACCAATTGGTTCTAAAACACTCGTGGACGTTTTGAATGTTTCATCAGCTACAATTAGGAATGAAATGGGAATTTTAGAAGATTTAGGTTATATTGAAAAAACTCACACATCTTCAGGAAGAGTTCCTTCTGAAAAGGGATATCGTTATTATATTGAAACGATAGTAAAAAACCTAGATGAAGAAACTGATGGTTTTTTTGAGTTTGAAGAATTATTTAATAATAAAGAATCTGCACGCGACGAGTTGATTAAAGAAGCGATTGATCTTTTATCGCAAGCAACCAACTGTACCGCTATTTCATTAGGACCTAATGCTTATCACTCAAAAGTTAAGAAAGTTCAATTAGTGCCAATCAGTTCTCACCAAGCTTTAATTTTAGTAATTACCAATTTTGGTTATGTTGAA
>JAVEVN010000110.1:0-3692 GCA_034005025.1 Candidatus Izemoplasmatales bacterium
GCCTTCATCTTCAAGTAAACCTTGTTCTTCAGCGTATTCATAGATTAAATTAGTTGCTTTAGAAATTGATTTATACTTTAAGTTTAAATCCTCATATAATGCAAGTCCATCTTCATTATAATCATCAATATCGATAACTTGATTAAAAGCATTTAACTTCAAAGTCAATCTCGGGTTAAACTCCATCGCTAAAAAGCTTTGCGGAGTAAAGAAAAAATAAGACAATACTCCCATAGTAATTAAGATGACAAATGAAGAAAAAACAGCAATAAAATTAAAACGGAACTTATAAGCTTTTTTTATAGGCAGATAATTATCAAGATTAATTTCATTATGTCGATTTCTGATAGAAAATGAGGCTTCACTTTTAATTGTTTCTTTGAACTCATTAAACTTCATAATTATCCCCTTTCAAAACATTTATCATTTTTTGTCTTGACTTTGCATAAAGCCAAGAGACAGTACCTAAAGGTTTATCGATTATCTTAGAAATTTCTAAGAAAGTCAAATCTTCTAAAACGTGCAGTAAAAAGATATTTTTCTCGATTTCGCTTAAAACGCTTAAAGCCTTTGTGACAGCTTCTTTATTCTCGGTTTTGAACTCAATATAATCAAAATATGAAAACTCGCTGTAATCGTCAATTTTAGTCGTTTTAAGTCTTTTATTATATTCATTGATAGAAAGATTCTTCGCAATCGTTATTAAATATGATAATAAATTTTTACTCTTGTATTCATCAAGTTTCTCCAAGAACTTCATATAGGTATCTTGAACGATATCTTCTGCCAAAGACTTATCTCTTAAGATTGGTAAGATGACAAAAAAGATCTGTCGATAAGTTGCTTGATAAATTTTTTCAAATGCGCTTTGGTCATTAGCTTTTAACTTCTTAACTAAGACCTCTAAAGATTTATCCATAAACATACCTCATATGAAGTATTTTATCATATAAGATATAATTTGTAGAGGTTCTCATTAATATAAACAATCGAATCACAGGTTTTATTGGTAAAAAAAAAGCAAAACATTTAATAGTTTTGCTTTCTAATCTTTCCGTCTCTTTTATGAATAACAATTGAGGTATCTTGGTTTAAGGCTTTAATAGTAGCCCAAGCGATAGCTTCAGCTTGAGTTTCAAGGACTCTTAAGACCTTATCAGATCCTTCACGTTTAACATACCATTTAGTGTCTTCTTTGCGGTAGAGCACATGATATTTACCCAGTTCTCTTTCTTCCTGGTCTTCTTCTTGAGATTCTTCGCCTTTATTTTCTTCTTTTTCATCTTCTGATTCAGTTTGAGATTCTTCGAAAGTTTCTTCTTTGTTTTCTAAACTTTCAGTTTCATCTTCAACCAAATCTTCTTCAATTACTTCTTCTTCAGTTTCTCTGGCTTCATCAATTATTGGAGCTGGTTCGGGATTTAACGGTTCTCCGTTTATTGTTTTGACTTCTTCATCAACTGGAGTTTTTTCAGTTTCTTCCGCTTTTATGAGATTATCATTTGTCTCTTTTTTTACTTTAACTTTTTTCTCTTGTTTTTCATCGTTTGTTTTTGGTGCGAAAAAGACAAAATAAACAATAACTATAGCCGCAATTACCGCCGCTAGAATTATGAACATCAAAATATTATCTTTAAAAAAAGTCGTTAACATAACTTCCTCCTAAAATAATTTTAATTGCGTGAAAGCATCTTTTCGATAAAGATCGATAATATCCTTCATCGCATATTTAATCTTACTTTTCTTGCTGTTGAAGACCAAAACCTTTTTGAGTTCACTTAAATTTTGACTCTCCCAACTATGCTTATAGCCGAATTTATCGAAATAAAAGTTTTTAAGTTCCGGTTTTTCCTTATCTATTATATCATAAAAGTTTTTAATTTTGTAACTATCAAAGTAAAGAGTGAAACTTGGATAGATAAAATTTAAGTTTAAGGAGTCGCATTTTTCTATAATTTTCACTAATTCTTCTACTTCATCATTAATTCTAGGAATTAAAGGTTTTAAGATAATACCGGTATTTAATCCAGCATCTACTAATTTATGCAAGGTCTTAGAGACGCTTTCAAGACTTGATAAGCCATTGAATATCGATAAATCCTTATTTGAATAAGAGCTTACCGGAAAGGCGATTAATAAAGGATGCTGTTTAGAAAACTCTATCAATTTATCTAAATCATTCAAGATTTTATCTGAAGAAGTTTCTAAAAATAACCCTAAATTATTTTTGCTTAATTCATCCAACAAAAAATCGATAGAATCTAAACCTTGATAGATATCTGGGTTTTGGAAAAAACCGATTATCGCATTTTCTTCTAGATTAGCGGATTTAATCTTAAAGGCCGCGAATTTCTCTTGGTTGAAATTTACGGATTCATCCTTAAAAATCATCAACTCATCAATTGAACTGGCGAAATATTTAAAAGATTCTTTAGAACCGTCATAAAGATTGGCGAAATAGTCAACGCCAAAGAATTTATTCTTGTTCTTATTTGGAACTAAAACGCGGATATTATCCATAAATAACCCTTAGAAACGCCAGAGAACAACCATCATGATTAAGAAAGTTATGATTTGCCAGTAATTACAGATGGTAAAACGTTTTTGTAACTTATTCTCTGCTTTTTCAAATCCTTTCATCAATTTATTTGTTTCTTTCGCTTTATAATTTACAGCTATAAACCACGGAGTTTTCTTATTATAAGTAACTTCTAATTTATCTAAACTGTTTTCTTTTAAATAGTTATTTATTCTTTGATAATCATTCTTGTTTGCGTTTAATAACCAATAATAACTTTTCTTTTTCTTAAACTTAAAGAAAAGATCTAAACCTAAAGCTATTAAAAGCAAACTTGATAATAAGATTACAAATAGTAAAGAAAAGTTTAAGTCATTATAAATAATCATAATAATTAAATAAGCAAATACTAGAGATGAATAGATTATATTGTTATAGACATGGTAACGAAAATAACCATTTATAACGACGTATAAGATTATCGCTGAGATTATAATTTTTAAAGTGAGATTGAAAATTGGCATGAGATACTCCTTTATTTATAAGTAAGGTTTAACAAGTGTTAATAATTCTTTTATCGAAAGTTCTTCAGTGACTTTTAATACAGGTGATTTCACGTCCATTAACCACAAGAGATGTTGTTTACGCGAGCGAATATATTCAGGATTGGTTTCGTAATTGCTGACCCAAGTTAAAAAGTCCTGATGTTTTTGATATAAATCTCCGCCCTTCATAACTCTTTTACCGAAGCGATCTCTTTCACGCTTTTCAATTCTTTTGATTCTAACATCGATATCAAGATTGATAAAAACAAACAGATTGATCTTAGATTTAATGTCATCCCCAAAACCTATTAAAGATCCGGAAATAACGATTTTTTCTTTATCTTTGATATTATCCAAGATGAAATTTCTGGCTTCTAAATCGCTTTTTCTAATTGTAAAAGGCGGATCAGTTTTTTCCCAAAGAGCATCATCGACATCCAAATGATAATAATCAAAATTTGTAGAAATCTCTCTTGCTAAGGTTGTTGAACCTGAGCCTGACGAACCGAAGATATTGATGATATTTTGTTTCATAAAATCACCTATTTCGCAAACATAATTTTTTCTGAGTTAAACATTTTATTTAACAAAACAACAAAGATTACAAGATAAACCAAATTAGCAATAAC
>JAVEVN010000111.1:0-3682 GCA_034005025.1 Candidatus Izemoplasmatales bacterium
TCTTTTTAACGACTTGTCTTAACTGTTCAAAATGCAATTTTTGTTCATTGCCGACAACATATAAAACCTCATCGAAATTATAGGTATTTTTACGGTAGAATAAAGCAGCTAAATCCCTAGTTATATAAAGTGTAGATCCGTCGCTTTTTTGAATCAATGCCGGTGGCATCTCCTCACCTAAGTCAACAATCATCGCACCTTCGTCTTTAACTAATAAATTCTTCGCTTTCAACTCATCGACGACCTTCTGCATTTTATCGTTATAAAAAGCTTCTCCGTCATATGAATCAAAACTTACATCAAGCATCTCATATACTTTCATATATTCAGCTAATGAAACCTCTCTAAAATGAGCCCAAAGTTTATTGTATTCTAGATGTCCTTGTTCTAGATCTTTAAATATCTCTCTAGCCTTATCTTCAATCTCAGGATTTTCTTTAGCCAATTCATGAAACTCAACATAAAGTTTTACCAACTCTTCAATTGGATTTTCATCGACTTTTTCTTTATCGCCAAAGTTTAAATATGCATAAATAATCTTGCCAAACTGAGTTCCAAAATCTCCTAAATGATTAATTCTAACAACTTTATATCCTAGCTTTTCTAAAATATTGCCGATCGCATGACCGATGATAGTCGATCTTAAATGTCCGACAGAAAAAGGCTTTGCGATATTCGGTGAAGAATAGTCAATTACGATTGTTTTGTCCTTACCAATCAGAGCTGATTGTTCTTCTAAAATATTCATGTTTGTTATAACTTCTTTAGAAAAACTAAATCTATCAAGCTTGATATTGATAAACCCACCCATTTTATTAACTTCTGAAAAAAGTTTAAAAACATTTGTGTCAGCTATTAGTTGTTCAATCTCATCAACTACTAAATTAAGCGGTTTCCTTAATGTTTTGACAATCGAAAAAACCGGAATTGAGATATCTCCTAAACTTGAAGTCTTCGGTTCTTCAACCACAACATTAATTTCTTGATTATATTTATTTTTTAAACTAATTTCTAGTTCTTCTCTTAATTTTAATTTAATTTGTTCCAACATGTTATCATCTCCAGTGAATATTTTAGCACATAATGAATAATTATTTTTAACGAATATTTAATTCTTCTATCTCTACTATTAAATTCTCTAATTCTTTTTCCTTCTCTTTCATCAAAGATTCTTTAGCGAAATAGATTTCATGATCATTATAAACTTCTTCTTTAAATAAAGATTCGTTAATTTCTTTTATTTCATTTTCTAATATATCTATTTGTTTCTCTAAATTATTTATCAACTTTTCTTTGTTCAATGAAGGAAGCTTCTTTTCTTTAGTTTTTTTGACTTCAGTAGCCTTTTTTTGACTGATAATATAATCCTCATAATTTCCTGAAAACAGAGTGAAATCATTATCCAATCTAATGATTTTATCAGCTACCTTATTAATGAAATATCGGTCATGAGAAATAAAGATAATCGGTCCTTGATATTCTTCGAAAATATCTTCAACGATATTTTTAGAATCGATGTCTAAATGATTGGTCGGTTCATCTAATATAAGAATATCAGGTTGTTCAAGCATCAATAAAAGAATTTGTAATTTAACAAGTTCGCCACCGCTTAATACTCCAACTTTCTTAAAAACATCTTCGCCAGTAAAATCAACTTTAGCTAAATCAGTTCTCACATCAAATAATGTTTTATGAGGATAGATATTATGTATAGTATCAAGCAAAGTCAAATCATTGTTAAAATTGCTTAAATTTTGATCAAAATAACCAATATTTAATTGTTTATAGAATTCTGATTTGCCACTTAAAGGTTTGATTTCACCTAAAATCGTTTTAATCAATGTAGTTTTACCAGCACCGTTTTTACCGATGATGCCGATTTTTTCAAAACCTCTCATCGCAAAATTAATATTTGAAATTAAAGGTTTATCATAGCCGATAGTAAGTTTCTCTAAATTCAATATTTGAGCATTTGTCGGTCTTTTCGTCTTAAAGTTTAAATTCAAATGAGTTGAACTTGATTGTTTGACTTCAATCCGATCGATTCGATTAATTTTCTTGATTCGATCTTGAGCCGATTTTGCCTTTGTCGCTTTATAGCGAAAACGATCAACAAAGCTTTGAAGATGAGCTATCTCTTTCTTTTGTTTTTCATACTTTTTTAATAACAACTCATAACGATTAACTTTTTCAATCTCATACTCATCATAATTTCCATGATAAACTTCTATCGACTGATTATCGATTTCATAGATTTTTCTAACAACCTTGTTGATGAAATATTTATCATGAGTGATAACTAAAACTGAACCTTGATAAGATTTCAAATAATCTTCTAACCATTCAATAATCTCGATATCCATATGATTTGTCGGTTCATCAAGAATTAATAAATCTGGTTCAATCATCAGTAATTTAGCAAAGGCAATCCTTGTTTTTTCACCACCGGAAAAACTTTTAATCTGGCGATAATATTCATCTTTTGAAAAACCGAATTTACTTAGTAAAACATCGATTTTAATAAGATAGTCATATCCGCCTTTTACCATAAAGATATGTTCTTTATGACTATAACGGTCAAGGGCTTTTTTAGAATGATCAGTCTCCATTATTTTAGCTAATTCATTAACTTCTTTTTCTAAAGCGACTATCTCTTTAAACACACTCAAGCATTCATCGATTAAAAGGTTTTCTTCAGATTCGATTATTTTTTGTGATAAATAACCGATTTTCGCTTGCTTATAAATAAAAATTTCCCCAGAATCTGGGGTAATTTCGTTTAATATCATTTTAACTAAAGTTGTTTTACCAACACCATTTTTACCAATCAAAGCAACTTTTTCATCTTTATTGATTTCCAATGAGATATTATCAAAAAGGACATTACCACCAAATGTTTTATTTAGGTTATTTATCTTAAGAATGTTCATAGCAGTCACCACCTAAAAGCCAGGTAAAAATCCTAATTTATCACAATTAATATTCTATCAAAAACGAACATTAATTACAATATATTTTAATAGGGATATAAATTATCCTTCTATTATCAGTAAAATCATCAACAAAGTATAATAAGCTCCCGCAAGGGCTAAAAGCACACCTAAAATTATTGTCATAACAATTGCGTTTTTTTGCGGTTCCACATGAGTTTTATATTTATAATTCATCAGCGCTTTTACAAATCTTCTTGGCTTTATTGCTAATCTGAGTCCAAAAAGCAAAAAAGCTAAACCCATGATAAGACCTAATATTTTTAAAAACATTTAAACCACTCCCTAATCGTCTAGTACTACAGCTTCATTTCTTACATCTAAGATATGCGGATTTTCCATAATTTTTTTGAATTCGCGCAATGATAATGAATTATATAACCCGTCGCTGATTCTTTCGTCAATTACAATCCCCATCTTCATTATCTTTTTAACTTTTATTTCTTGAGTTAAAGGATCAACTTTCGGCTCTAATGTTTCTTTACCCATGGAAACGAAAGTTCCTGTGGTACCGAAATTATAGATATGATGATAAACTGTTTCCATCTTTATCGATTTTAGGTTAACTAAAAAGATTGAAGTATGGAAAGGACTTGCATCAATTATTTTTCTTGATAACATTCCATGTTTATCCAGCCACATCAAAAATCTAACCATCATCTTAATTAAAAAGTTAGGCGCTCTAGTCAATA